>NZ_JABAEE010000084.1:0-26808 GCF_023701885.1 Pseudomonas sp. CG7
CCCCCCGACACGCGAATGGAAAGACGCTCCCCCCTGGCGAGCGCAGACGCTGACTCGATTAAAAAAGATTACGCACAAGAAAGAATCCGGCGCGGCGCACCTCGTATTGGTCTGGCGTTATCCGGTGGAGGAACCCGTGCCGGAGTGTTCGCATTCGGCGTGCTGAATGGTTTGAACGATACAAAATTGCTGGATCAAGTAGATGTCATTTCGTCGGTTTCTGGCGGTGGCTATGCTGCTTATTGGCTGTTTGCACGGCGCTTGGACGCGGATCAAGATAATTTCAAGTATCAGGAAGCCTTTGAAGATTGTCGACCAGATTGGTGGGTTAAATACGATAAGGAAGACAAGGAGGTAAACCTCAGGCTACTCAGACAGAACGAGAACAACCTGCTCGGCCTCAAGGAGCTTCCAGGCTGTAATCTGAAGTGGTCAGGTCAACAATGGACCGGTGCAACAGACGACTATCGTTGGCAGGCCCAACTCGCCCGCTACCCGGACGTGTTTCGAAGAAGCCCGGTCGTTTTTAACGGCGAAAATGGCAGTGGCCCTAGCGCCGGGGCATTTCCCGTCGCACTGGCAACGGTTTTGGAGGTTTTGCGCTTCCCCTTTGTTCCAGACAGCTACTTGGGGCGCAAATACGAGGAAGGTATCTCGCGTACCTGGGGCCTGACACCGGAGCCTCGACTTCATACCGCTGGCGAGAAGGTTGAATTTGCCAACGCCGATACCGATCTCTTCGGCGGTCCTTATGTAAAGCCTGGAGTTCATACATGGGAAAAGTTGCGGCAATTGGATCATAAGCTGCTCCAGTCACAGGATAACGAGCAGCCCGGTAATGCTCGGCCATTGCCCCTCTGGATCATCAACACCACCGTTCTCCCCAAGCAAAATCAACCCGATGAACGCTCGATTTTTGAACTGACACCATTCAGCTACGGCTCAGAAGCATCAGGTTACCTCTCAACAGCCGACTACCCGGACATGCTGCCTGAACTTCCCGGATCCGTGAGAGCCTCTGCGGCGGCGGGTGACTTCCAGGGCTTTGGCACCAGTCACTGGCGTGAGGTGCAATGGGTCAGTACGGTATTGCCTGCCGCCCGATGGGGCGTCAACGTTAAAGACCATCCCTTCGGTGAGGGCGTAGGCACCATTCGCCTTAGCGACGGCGGTGGCTCCGACAACCTGGGGTTGATCAGCCTCGTTAGGCGAGGCATTCCCGATATCATTCTGGTAGATGCTGAAGCGGACATTGAAGGCCGTTTCGAGGGGCTGTGCTGGGATCGGGAGATTCTCAACAAGGCCGGCTATGACTTAACATTTCCGATGCTTGAGGACTTTTCAAAGTTGTGCGCTCAACGTATCGCTGAACGGGAAGGAAACATCCCTGCCGATCAGCGCGCGTACAATGTCAGCGCCTGGAACAATCCAGTCCTCCAAGGCAGCATCGTAGCGCTAAAAGGCAACGGTAAAGATAAGCTCTTGCCGGCGATGAACGTCTGGTTGATCAAGCTGGCGTGGAATCAGGAAAAGGTTCATTCAGCACTGAACGCGGAGCAGTGTGAAACACAGACGCATCCTGTTTCCTGCATGTTGACGGTGTATCACGCTCATCAAACGTACACAGACACCGAGCTGGAGCAATATCAGTTGTTCCCGCACTTATCAACCATGGGGGCGACCTGGAACGCGAGTACGCCTTTACTGTGGGCATGGCGAGAACTTGGTCGGTCAGCAGCTTCGCAGCTTCAGATAACAGGCACGAATGGCGAACTAAAAGTAAGCCTGAAATCCTCTGACACGAGCCCCCAGAAATTGCTGTTCAGAGCCCCGGATCGCCAAGCAGTTTCGATCGCACCTTCTAAAAAACACTAGTCAAACCACCGGGGCGGGCACCCCTGTCACACTGCGATATACGGCGTCCGCATCGGTACTGTCGCCAGGATTTTCTCAGCGACATTGGCCGAAAAAGCACCCCATTGACGAGACCGTCAGGCTAACGTGATTGATGAACGATCAGCACCAGTTTTACTCTGCCCGCGCTCATTGCAGACATCCTGTCTGCCAAGCGCTCAACGGTGCTACAGCACCCTGAAGTCCAGCAGCGCTGGCGTTGCAGTCGTTACCTGCCAAAGTGTTTTTTTCAACAGAGCGATATGGCTTGGTATCTGAAGGCCTTTGACGACCCCAGCATGGGGATCATACGTGTTGCCGACCGCGCAAACGGTCGCGCCAACTGAGAGGCCCCAGCCGCAAGATATGGCGCCTTCCTTTTTGTACGCCTACCAAGGGAAAATTCGAATTCCCTCCGGGGAGCGGTGTTCTCTTTTATAAGGAGAACAGCCATGCACCATTCCTCCCCCTGTCAACGTCGCAGCAGCATCTGTCGCGAGGAAGAACGCGTCTGGGTCAGTTTTTATCAACGCGTCGGCCGCGATCCATCACTGGCAGCCGAGTTGCTGGCGTTGATGAAAGCAGACGCCGTCATGCACCGAGAACTTTTGGCGTTATATCTGTGTTGTCGAGAATCGATCCGCTGCCACGAGGCGCGTCGATGGCGTGATCAGCAATTGGCGAATATCTTGCGCCGCCCCGGTGAGAACCGTAGAGGTGCTGGGGCAGCGATACAGCCTGGCCGGACATTAGCGCACCGGCGTGCTGCGGCACTTGACTGAAGTGGCTGAGCTGTCGGCGTATGGCTTGGTGAATGCGGTGACGCATTTCAGTCAAGAACTGGATGACTATGATCGGGCAACGGAGTTTGAGGTATTGGGCGGGAAGTTGATGGCGTTGCCGGCTAGACCTTGGAAAGGTTTGGCTGAAGCGGCGTGACAGAAGGGACAACGGGTCGGTGTGGCATACGCCGGCCCTGTTCATCCTTCCAGTCACCACCTTGATGCGGTAAGCGCATGCGCGCCCAGTCCAGCCTTGTGCGAATATTTCTCTTGAGTTGCCACAGGGCACATGGTCTATTTCGGCACTACAGTGTGGACGCGCACGTTCAATCACGGGAAGGTCAGGAGCGACAATGGCAAAGGTTTTTTTTTCGTATTCGCATGATGACGAGCAATACCGTGATCAGCTGGAAAAACACTTGGCGTCATTGCGGCACGAAGGGCTTATCGAGTCATGGCATGACCGGCGCATACAGGCCGGGCAGCATCTCGGAAATGAAATTGACCTACAAATCAACGCAGCCGATGTGATCCTGCTGCTCGTCAGCTCCAGCTTTCTCGATTCCCGCTATTGCTATTCCATCGAAATGACACGGGCCCTGGAGCGAAATGCCACAGGAGAAGCCCGGATCATCCCAGTGATCGTCCGGCCCTGTGATTGGCATTCGACTCCGCTGGGCAATCTGCTCGCTGCGCCCAAGGATGGCAAAGCCATCACGACATGGCCGAATTACGACGAGGCCTACACCGATGTCGCTCGGCAGATCCGTGCTGTGGTGACGCGCATTTCACCGGCAGTGACCTCGCCTGTCCCACTTGCCGTACCAGGTGTGCCCTCTTTCTCAGCGTCAGTAGTTGCACCCCCTCGCTCCAGCAACCTCGCCCTTAAAAAGACGTTCAGTGAATTGGATGCTGATAGGTACTTGCAGGAATCGTTTGACTTCATCTCACGTTTTTTCGAGGGTTCACTGCAGGAGTTGGAAGCACGCAATGACGGGATCAGCTGTCAATTTCGCCGCATCGACGGCAATACCTTCACCGGCGCGATCTATCGTCAGGGCAATAAAGCCAGCGAATGTTCAGTAACACTTGGCGGGATGGGCGGACGAAGTATTGAATTCTCCAGCAGTGCGTCTGCTCGTGGTGGCTTTAACGAGATGCTTTCGGTGGATCATGATGATCAGTCACTATTCCTCAAGTCACTGGGTATGGCCATGCATGTTTCACGCTCACAAAAACTGACCCAGGAAGGTGGTGCAGAACTGTTTTGGTCAATCCTCATCGGACCGTTGCAGCGATGAGATGCCCACGTGTCGATGACTCCACGCTTCGCCAACCTGCTCGCGCCGGACAAGCCGAGCCTCGCGCATGAGTTTGAGCCCTAAAAGCTTCAAGGAAGCCCTGGCCAAAATCCGCGGCGAAGGGCTTTCCGAATTCCGCCAGCGTCAAAAACTCAACGACCAAGCGGTCTGTGAAGCCAAGCAACTGGGCGGACTTCCACCGTCGCAGTGGCCATCGCTGAGTTTCAATTGGGACACCTCTGCCCCCTCTCAACGCCACTCACTGGATGCAACGCCGGCCGAGTCATTCCATGAGCTTTACCCCAAGGGGTTTGCACTCGGGTGGGTCACTTTGTCGGACCTTGACGAGAAGCTCGGCCATTTCAGCCGGCGAGACACCTTAGAGGAACTCTGGGGCAGCGGTTTCAAGGACAAACTGTCTTCTATGATCGCCTATTTATCCCATGCTGGTCCGGTGTCTCCACCGCTGGTAAAACCGTTAAAAACCGGTGAGGTGATCTTTCAAGGCGGAAATAACCGCTACGCAGTCGCCAAAGCTGTTGGGATCCTTGAGCTGCCGATTTATGTAGAACCCCAACATAAGGCAGCCATTTCCCTCATCCTGCCGATACGCTGGTGTTCAACAGAAACGCCCGAAGAAATCACCTCGAATTAAGCATCATTTTCTTGGTTGATGTGAGCTGAAGCCTTTGCAAAACCCTCAGGGTGTCACCTAACACTCCCTTGCTATGGTCTCGACCTATCAAAGGAGCGAAATCATGTGCCACCTTCAACTGACGTACAAACCACCAACCTTTACCATCTCCAAGCCATCAGCCACGGCCTCCTGCAAGACCGTGTCGGCACCATCAGCCGCTTTCACCTCGCGGTCGAACTGTCCGACCGGCTAATGTCACTTAACGCGGGCCAACTCTGGGCCTTGGTGGCCCATGCCTTCTACCACATACTGTTCCCCCGCGCCCTGACCTGAGGGATCTGATCAAACTGCCCCTCCCACTGATCGGTGCCTTGGGCACGGTGCACAGCACAGCCACCCGAGCGCACTAAGGCCAAACAATGGACACACGTCGCGCCAAACACGCTCTACAGGCACTGGGACTGGCACACGCATGCGCAGGTTTGGCGCGCGACCGGTCACGGTGCAACGGCTCAAGCATTTGTTGCCTCGCAATCTCAGGCACTGGTTCTTTCCAAAGCCTGAGGGCACGCCGCGTGGTTGTGCCCCTGCTCCACGGAATGGTATCCACGCGCCAATGCCTTGAATCGTGGGGAGGCCTCTATTTTTGTTGAGCTCTTCCATGGCTTAGTTGATGCCGTGGAGATGAAGGTATATTGAATGCCATCCTGATCCATCATGGCCTCTGTCAGGAATCGCCACTCGCGTTCGCTCGTGAACCTGATGCTACTGGGGGCAAAATTGGGGGCATATTTGAATATTTTCTACCTGAAAATATTGTTCTAGAGCCTAGTCAAAATGTTTTTCGGCGACCCTGAGAGTCTTTAGGTTTCGTCGGGCAGGCTGTTTAGCTGCTCATTTTTGCCTTTTCATAGACCATGGAGATCCATTCACTTCCAGTGGATTTCTACATTGGGGGCATCTGAGGGCATGCTTTGGATGGTTAAAAAGGTTGCCCGGCAACACCCACGTCTTCGGCGGCACAGGGCCCTAAGTGCTTAAAGCACACGGCAGCATCGATCATGAGAGTCGCCCGCTCCTCCCGATCTTCAACGGCGACCGCTGCCCGCATGACCGCGGTGTAACCGAGCTACGTTCTGATCGATGCGGCCTTGGATCGTGCGCAAGGTGTCTCGAGTAATAACCTGTGGGTATAGGTTTTCGGCGATGCTTGCAAACCGGCTCGCCACATCGCAAATGCCGTCAATCATTCTGCCGGCAACGTCCGGGGGGACCTCGGCTTCCTCGGCAAGCCGAAGCATTTGCGTGCGAGAAATCGACAGCGCTTCCCCCATCACATCCATCTGGTGATATCCACTCGGCCCCTCGCAGAAGGTCACGTCGTAAGCCGGCGACAATCTCCACTGGCCGTCTTGCGACATGATGTAGGCAAAGTTTTTGGGATGATCGTCTCGGTTGTTGAACGCAACATTGAAGACGGCACGTTCGAAGGCCACCGCCATCTCTCGCACGTCGTTAGTACACATCTGTGTTGCCCGCAAGAAGTTGACGTAGTCCAACACCCCCGGAGACCGGTAATTTGCCCCCGTAAAGGCCGCGAGGCTTTGCATGGGTACGCGCAGACCATCCCGACGGTCAAATCGCTTACTGGCAAACGCAGCCAACCCATTAGGCAGACTGAAGTACTGCGTCTCAGGGGTCTTGATGCCGCACATGCGCAGGCACTCGGCGTAGACCATTTCGATAGCACACACCTCGGCATGCTCTTCTTTCGCCGGGAACTTGACCATCCAAGCTTCAAAGCCCGCCGTAACGGCAGTGGTAAAACGGCCAGTTTCTGGATCGCGATAGACGAGGGCCTTAGGCCTTGCACCTTGAGGCGAGCCACCCACCAGCAGCAACGTCTGCAGGAACTCGCCACCGTCTCCATGGAGCACTTCCTGCACTTCGGCGGCAAGCTGCTCCAGGGGGATATGGACTTCAGACTCCTGCCCTTCTGGTGCCACGGGCTCAAACGTCATGGCCCCCATTGCATTGCAACCGATGTAGGCCAGCCGCTCCAGTGAGCCGATGCGCGCCGTGGTGAGCCCGCGCCGCCTGAACATACGGTCCATCAGCAACATGCCCCACCCATCGGGCAAGGAGTCGTAAACAGGCCCTGGCAAGTACAGTTGGTGGTCTGGAAAATCTTGGCGCAACTGAGCCCCCTCCAACGGGAGCGTGTAGGAGGACAGTTCCAAGCCCCTTTGCCTGGCTTCATTGCTGTACTGGAATACGATCAGCGGGCGACCGGTCAGGGCAGTCGTGGAGACGAGCGTGCCCCATTGCCATCGCTCACCCCAGCCCTCGTAGAAGACGTTCACCTCCTCAAGCATTGCCGGACTTCCTCTTTGTACGAAGACGATTGGCGCTGTTTTCGTAGCGCCGAATATCCTCGATGCTGTCCAGCTTTGGCAGGAACAGGCCTTCAAGTTCCTTGGTTCGACCAAGAGCCATCGCCACACGAACGACGTTCTCGAATCCGACATTGCGCCCTGCTTCAAGGTTGGACACTGTGTTTGTGCCGATGCCGGCACGTCCGGCCAAGTCGGCCTGTGTCATGTCCAGCGCCAAGCGCTCTGTACGCAAGCGATCGCAGAGGCGCTTGACGACCTCGCTCGGCTTGCTGAAGCTTAAATCCAACATAGTGTGCACCAAGACCATTCTGTGCCAGTTAACCCCCAAAATTATAGAATTAACGCCCCCCCCTATCAAGGGACTTAATTCCCCAAACCTGTGTCTTATCGATTAATTTCTAGGTCCAGCCACAATTTAATGGATTTATCATCCATAAAAGCCAAAAGCAGAGAGAACTATTGGGGCAGTTAAGAACCGTATGCTTGGTGAAATCTTGCCTTCCGCCCGAGCCTGGTTAGCGTTGGGGGCAAAAATGGGGGCACGCTAAAAATTTCGCGACCTGAAACCACCGTCCTAAAGCCAGTCAAAATGTTTTCGGCGATCCCGATAGCCTGCAATAGAGTTCCAGTACATCAAAGCCCACGGCTTTCGCGCCCCCTCGCAAAACGCTGCGCACGTAGCCTCAGATTTAGAATGCAGCGCAAGGAATCAGGAGATGGGGTTCACTCGCCCAGAATGTTCTTCAACGCAGCGGTATGGCCGGCCGGGTCGTTTACGCTGGACATCACTTCGATGATGGTGATCTTCTGATCGTTCATCGTCATCAACGAAGCCATCAGTAGTTGCAGGCCGTTGAAATCGTCGGTGCCGTCCAGGCGGTGCATCTTCAAGCCGTTCACCTGAATGATTTTCTCGCTAGTCATGCGAAAGTTGGATGACGCGGCCTGCTGCTTTTCCTTCACGGTATCCACGGCAAGGCGAAACGCAGCGTCCGGGGTGGTACCCGCAGTCGGTGCCAGACCTTCGGTAACGATGATGGCCCGCTCGCTTTTCGGATCGAAGTACATCGTGCCGCCGTTCTCGCTGTTCAAGATACGGGTCTCGACGCCGTTGAGCACGAACTTCAGCTTGCCGCCTGCCAGGGACACCGATTGCGTGTCCGATGCCGCCGTAGCGGTTTGTTCAGGCGAGGCAGCAACTGCCATGGTGGCCGCGCCGCTCAAGGCAGCAAGCACGCACAAGGAACGGGTCCAGCCCAACAGCAAATGCTTCGACATTGATAGCGCCTTTGTTTTCAGGCCGTCGAATACCGACGGCCTGTCGTGCGAACAGCCTAGCTTACTTGCCTGCTCACTTGCCCAGGATTATCTGTCGACTATTTAGCCCCAGTCCCTATCAACGAACTCTCGATCTGGACGCCAGGCATCATTCGTTGCAAACCTTCGATCAGTTTGTCCCCCGCTTCCGTCAAGGCTTCAAGCGGCATCGCCGGCAAACTTTCCAGAATGAACCACATGCACTTCGCCTCCGCATCGAGACGGGTCCTGACACCTTGCCGCCAGTTCCAGCGACGGCAGGTCACGCCTTTGTCGTCGCGCCAGACCACTTCGCCGGCGTCTGGATATTCGACAGCAGGAGCCCCTTCTTTCAGGGTGTCGAAGGGCTCGGTGCCATCGGCGACTACCAACCGTGGGGAGCCCACATAGGCTTCGATGTTTTCCCCGCCAACAGGGATGGCGTACTCAAGACTGATGGCGTTATAGAGATCGACGATGGGATCCAGGCTGGGCAAGCTGCCGTCGCGCAACACCCGTTTACGCAACGCCTCGGCTGAACAAGGCGTGCGCTGCGGCTTGGCTCCAAACTTTCGGAATGTATCGGCCCATGCGGCCAAATGTGCTTCGCCCCAGCCTGGCCCACCCTCCCGCACTGCCTTGCAAGCCCGGTCCAGCGCGGCCTGAGCGACCTCAGGATGGGTCAGCGGCGCAGCTTGCACCACAATGCTCAGAGCCCTGAACCCCGGGACCAGCTCTGCAACGGCTCGATCGATTAACGGCAGTACGGACAGCATCAAGAACCTCCAGGAATCCAAATGTCATTTCATGCTATCCAGCGCCGACCAACAAAGTCAATATAATGACCAGCATCACCCACTATAACGAATGGGTCGATTGACGGGCCTATCGGTATAGACCGAGAATCCCGGCACATTTTCTTCTCGGCATGACCCTCATCAATGACCATGAATACCAGCCTGTCGACGACCCCGGGTGCTGACGCTCAAGCCGTCAGCCTGGCCGTCGCGCGCACGCTCAAACAGGCACGCAAGGCGCAGAAGATCACCTTGGATGAGCTTTCCCGGCGTTCAGGGGTGAGCAAAGGAATGGTCGTCGAAATTGAAAAATGTACGGCGAACCCCAGCATTGGCATCCTGTGCAAAATCGCAGCCGCGCTGGGTTTGTCCGTTGCAGACATCGTCAATGTGACCGAAGCCCCCTCTGCCCATATCATCGACAGCCAGGACATTCCCACGCTCTGGACCGGGGACCAGGGAGGGACGGCGCGACTTCTGGCAGGAACGTCCGGCCCCAATATGATCGAGCTGTGGCGCTGGGAAATGCACCCAGGCGAGGCCTTCGCGTCACCTGGGCACCCTCAAGGCACGCTTGAACTTTTTCATGTGGAGAAAGGCACGCTCAAATGCGTGGTTGGGGAAACGGAGTTGGTCATCCCTGCGGGGAGCTCGGCAGTGGCCAAGACCGATGTTCCCCATTCCTACTCCAACGCTGGCAGATCCAAGTTGGTATTCACCATGTCCGTGACGGAGATGCATCCGTAAGTGCTCAGCGGAGCTTGCGCCATCGATACGGTGCAGACGCCTAGAGCTTATGGCTCCCCAACACCCAATACCGCCGCGGCTCCACCTTGCGCAGTCGCGCCGCCAGGAACACACCCACCAGCAACGCCGCCGGAATGATCGCGCAGAGGCCATATGACAAAGCCTTGCTCGCACCTGTCAGCACATCGAAATGCACCACCGCGATAAACAGGACCGCCAACAGGGCCACGCAAGAGAAACCAGGAAAAATCCGCCCACGCCATATTCCCAGCTTGAGTTCGGGGTGGCGCTGGGCAAAGACCCAGACCGCGGCGGAAGTCAGCGCCATCAGCAGAATCACGCACAACGTCGCCAGGTTGGACAGCCAGGCGAACAGTTGCAGGATCGGGTCGGCATCCATGGCGGCGAAAATCAGTACCACCACGGCGGAGATCAGGCTCTGCAACGCCGAGCCCATGTGCGGGCTCTGGTGGACGCGGTGGGTAGTGCCCAAGCGGCTGGGCAGCAAACCGTCACGTCCGATGGCGTAGAAGTAACGGGCCGCGGCGTTGTGGAACGCCAGCAGCCCGGCGTAGATGCTGACCATGAACAGCACGCGGATGACCTGGGTCAGGTGCGGACCGACAAAGTGGTCGGACATGCCATAGATAAACGTCGTCGGGTCCTGCAAGGCCTGGAGCGTGGACACGATCTTGTCCGCCCCAACACCGATGACCATCGACCAGACCGACAGCGCGTAGAAACCACCGATCAACAATACCGAACAATAGGTGGCAATCGGGATCGTCCGCTCCGGGTTCTTGGCTTCTTCACCGTAGATGGTGGTGGCCTCGAAGCCGATGAACGCCGCGAAGCAGAACAGCAAGCCGATGGACGGCGTACCGCTGAACACGTGACTGCGATCGAACGCGTCGAGGTTGATGCCGCTGTCGCCACCGGTCCTCAGGATCGCAAAATCCAGGAGCAGGATCGCCAGGTATTCGGCGATCACGATCACCGACAGCACCCGGGCCGACAGGTCGATCTTGCGATAGCCGAGGATCGCGATGCTCGCCATCGCCAGGAGTGAATAGGTCCACCATGGCAAATCCAGGCCAAAGACGCTGGCCATCGTGCCGCTGACCACGCCCCCGAACATGCCGTACAGGCCGACCTGGAGAATGTTGTAGGCAAACATCGCCAACACTCCCGCTGCGCCACCGGCCAAGCCACCCAAACCGCGGGAGGTGAACGCGTAGAAACCGCCGGCGTTGGTCACATGCCGGGACATGGTGGTGTAGCCCACCGAAAATGCCAGCAACACCAGCAAGGCCAGGATCAGCAACGCCGGTGTGCCGGCGCCGTTGCCCAGCATGATGCCAATGGGGAAGCCGCCGGCGATGACACTCAAGGGGCTCGCCGCCGACACCACGAAGAAGATGATGAAGCCGACACCCAAGGCCCCACGCTTGAGCTCCGTGGAGCTATTGACCGGGAGAGGTACACTCATGTTTTCTTGACCTTATTGTATGAGGCAGGCGCTGTAGGATCGGTGCTGTCAAATGCTCACCGTCACCCGATAGCGTTATTGTTCTTGTTGCACGCTGGATTCGATCCTATGCCTCTCCCTGAACGCCCCATTAGCCCAAATCGGTAATCGCCGCGCTCGCCTCAAAAAAGCCTGGCCTGGGGCTAATGCCAGTTAGTTAAGTGGATACCACGGACAAACACACAAACCGTGGCGAGGGAGCTTGCTCCCGCTGGGCTGCGTAGCAGCCCCAGAAACAGGGACGCTTCGCGACCCAGCGGGAGCAAGCTCCCTCGCCACAGGGTTATTGCCCGCCTTTGTTTCGCTTAACTGACAGACATGAGGGCGTGTGGCCCCTCTCACTTCACTGCTGGGCAATACGCGCCGTCAGTTGCGACGCCGCGCCGGTGACCAAGTCGCACAGGTAATCCTGCTGAAACGCTCGGAACCGCTCGCTGCGCCCCACCAGGGTCATGCTCCCGAGGACTCGGCGTTTTTCGTCGAAGATCGGTGCCGCGACGCCACTGCGTCCCGGGTGCAGCTCGCTTTCGCTGATGCAATAGCCCTGTTTGCGGATGGCGAGCAGCCCTTTGGTGAACGGCTTCCACTCCAGTTCCTGATGCAGCACTTGCGCGGGATTGGCGTGGAAGTCGTAGATGCGGCGAATCTGGCGCGGCAGCAAATAGGCCAATACGACCCGAGCGGTCGCGCTGTGAAAAAGATCGATCGGCCGTCCCCGGTCGCCCCCCTCCGGGCCGGCGTCGGAGCCCCGCTGGATCAGCACATTGACCACCGAGTCACCATGCCATTCACTGACCAGCGCATCCAGGCCGGTGTCGGCCACCAGTTTGTCGACCAGGCCCCGGCTGCAGGCCAGCAATGGATCGTAGTGGGTCATCTGATGCTCCAGCGTGACGATACGTGGGCCGAGCGCATAGCCCCGCGGTAATCGCTTCAAGAAACCCGCGTCGCCGAGTTCGCGCAGATAACGATAGGCGGTGGCAGGCGTGTAGCCGAGCTCCCGGCAAATGACGTCCACATCGATGACCGGCCGCTCAGGGCGAAACAAGTCGAAGACCCTGAGCAGGCGGCGAAGGCTATTCATCTTTTCTACGTCCTTGTGCAGGCCAATGCTCAAGCAAGCGCACAACCGCCGATGGCAGCGCGCGTGGTCTGGGAGGGCAACTCCGCGAACAGCGCCTGGTACTCGGCCGCAAAATGGCTGAGGTGAAAGAAGCCCCACTGGGCCGCGGCATCGCCAATGGAGAGATGCGCCGCTGGGGTGGACATCAAGGTTCGGCGCACGCCGTTGAGCCTTACGGAGCGCAGGTAATTGACCGGCGTCGTCTCGGTCACCGAACGGAAGCTGTTCTGCACGGTACGGCGACTCACCTGGAGTCGCTGGCACAACTCATCCACGCTGGGCACGTTGTTCGATTGCGCGGTCGCCAGGCGGTGACACTTTTCGACAATGTAACTGCGCGTGGAGCTGGGCGCGCGCTGGTGCTTGTCGCAGGCGGGGTCGGTCATCAACTGGAGCAATTCGTCGAGCATGGTCTGCTCCAGTGCCATTTCCCGGTCTTGTGCGTTGTCGAGTTCTTCGCTCAAGAGCGCCTGGGAGAACGCCGCCAGCATTCGACGGCGAGCCTCGGCGTAGCGTTGGGTGGAAAGCCTGATCACCGGCTGGCGTAGCAACTGAGCGATTTCCTTGGCCGACGCGGTTTGCGCCAACGCTTGCTCGAACAACTCACGCTCGAAGGTGATCGCCAGCAGCTCCATGCCCATCGGCATGTGGAACATGAATTCCTCGCCACCATGAAGAAAGAACAGGCTGCTGTCGTCCACTTCCCGCCCCTGCATCCGGATCGTACCCGGGACGGTGATCGGTACGGCGAAGCACATCTTGCCCCGAGGAGCCACGCCGTGCTGCACGACACGCTGGTTGATCTGCTCGCGAAAGACGTGGCAACGCGGCGTCGTCAACTGGATCAGTGAGCTCTCAGCCGAACCAGCGGTCAGCTGATTGTAGTCCTGGCTCCACTCCTGGACGGTGGCGGCGTGGACATGGATGTCGTGGAAGTGGCTGATGTTCAGGTTTTTCATGATGACGAAAGCCTCGGCCAATATTCTTGTTTTTAGATCGCCTTCACGATCGATATTCTCACATTAAGAGAATTCTGCAAATTTTCTTTCAGGAACGCCAGATCTTCGAAAGGAAGGTACGCCGCAGCCTCCCAATGTGCCGATTCGGGCTACCGGCCAGGATCGGGCCACGAGGATGATCGAGACACTGAAACCGACATCCTGAGAGACCGTCATGAGTGAAGCCAAACTTGAATCCCTCCATTTCGCGGATGCCCCGCGGATAACCTCTACCATCCCCGGCCCCAAGACCACCGAGGCCCTGGCGCTGTCGGCGCGTACCGAGTCGATGGCCCGCGGCGGCGGACGCATGCCGGTGGCCATGGACCGGGCGTTCGGCGCGACCTTCAAGGACGCCGACGGCAATACCTACATCGACCTGTCCGCAGGCGTGGGCGTCAGCAGCGTGGGTCGCTGCCATCCGAAGGTGGTGCAGGCCATTCGCGAACAGTCCGAAGTGCTGATGCACGCCCTGGAAGTCAACAGCACCCGGCGCACCGAATTGGCCGCCAAGCTCTCCGAGATCGCACCCGACGGCTTGCGCGGCGACTGCATCACGTTTTTCACCCAAAGCGGTAGCGATGCGCTGGAGGCGGCCATCAAGTTCGCCAAGCGCGTCACCGGGCGGCACCAGATCATCGCCTTCCACGGTGGCTACCACGGTGTGTGGAACGCGTCCGGCGCGCTCACCACAGGCACGGCTTACCGCAAGGGCTACGGTGCCCAGATGGGTGGCGTCATTCACGCGCCCTACCCTTATGCCTATCGCTTCCCCTTCGACACCACCCACAAAAGCGCCGAGCAGATCGCCGGTGAGTACGTGGATTACCTGCTGAACACCCCCTACACCGCCGCCGACGACGTGGCTGCCGTGATCGTGGAGCCGGTGCAAGGCGAAGGCGGCTACGTGCCCCCCTCGCCAGAATTCCTGCAACTGCTGCGCAAGGCCTGCGACCGCAGCGGCGCACTGCTGATCGTCGATGAAGTGCAGTCCGGTGCGGGGCGTACCGGCAAGATGTGGGCGGTCGAGCATTCCGGCGTGAAGCCCGACATGCTCACGTTCGGCAAGGGCATCGGCAGCGACTTGCCCATGGCCGGCCTGATCATGCGTTCGGACCTGGCGGCGGCGATTCCTGACGGATCGATGCCCAACACCTTCGCCGCCAACTCGTTGTCCGCGGCAGTGGCATTGACCAACATCAGCATCCTCCAGGACCCGGAGCTCGATCTGCTCAACCGCGCCCACACACTGGGGCTGGAAGCGCAGGAACGTATCCGTGGCTTCGGCAGCCCGCTGGTCGGCGAGGTACGCGGTCGCGGCCTGATGATCGGCATCGAGCTGGTCTCGGACCCGACCACCAAGGCGCCACTGGCACCGGAAAAGATCGGCCAGCTCATGGGTTACCTGCTCAGCCACGGCGTGCTGATGATTCCCTGCGGGCGCTACAGCAACGTGATGCGGGTCATGCCTTCGCTGACGATTTCACGGGCGCTGTTCTTCAAGGCACTGGACATCTTCGGCGACGCCCTGGACGCCCTCGAGGCGTGAGATGTCTCGACGCTGCCCATCACCCCATGGACTCCAAAAATGACTAAGCACTTAAAACACTTCATCGCCGGTACGTCCTTCGAAGCCTCCGACGGGCGCCGCATCAACCTGGTCAACCCGGTCACAGAACAAGTCTACGGCAGCTGCGCCCAAGGCACCGCTGAAGACGTCGACCGTGCCGTGGCGGCCGCACGCAACCAGCTCGAACGTGGCGCCTGGAGCCAGCTTGACGGCGCCCAGCGCGCTCGACTGCTATCGAAACTGGCGGATCTGGTGGAGCGCGACACCGACGTGCTGGCCGATATGGACGCCGACGCCATCGGTCGCTCGCCGATCGAGCCACGCCGGCTGGACGTGCCCAATGCGGTCGCCAACCTGCGCGCCTCCGCCGGCTGGGCCAACCAGCTCGAGGGACGGACCATTCCCTCCGGCGGCTACTTCGGCACCCAGTCCCTTTCATACACGGTGCGGGAACCCGGGGGGGTGGGCGGCGCCATCGTTCCCTGGAATTCACCGCTGATGATCACCGTCTGGAAGCTCGCCGCTCTGCTGGCGGCGGGCTGCACCGTGGTCATCAAACCGTCGGAAGAGACACCCCAGTCGGCCTTGCACCTGGCGACGCTGGCCCAGGAAGCGGGTTTCCCTGACGGCGTGATCAACGTCGTGACCGGCTACGGCAACGAGGTGGGTCGTGCCCTGTGCGAACACCCACATGTCGACAAGATCAGCTTCACCGGCAGCCCTGAAGCCGGCCGCGAGATCCAGCGCACCGCCGGCGTGCTGTTCAAGCGCGTGGCCCTGGAGCTGGGCGGCAAGAGCCCGCAGATCGTCTTCGACGATGCCTCCTTCGACGATGCGCTGTTCGGCTGCACCCTCGGCCTGTTCGCCAACCAGGGCCAGGTCTGCGCGGCCGGCTCACGCATCCTGGTCCAACGCAATCTCGCCGATCGCTTCGCCGCCGCGCTGGCCGATGCCGCGCGCGCCGTCAAGGTGGGCGACCCTCGCCAACCGGGCGTGCAGATGGGGCCGGTGGCCAAGAAAGCGCAATTGGATCGCGTCAACCGTTACATCCAATTGGGCATCGACCAAGGTGCGACCCTGCTGGCCGGCGGTGTATCGACCCCTGAACAAGGCTGGTTTGTCCGGCCGACAATCTTCGCCAACGCCCGCAATGACATGGCGATCGCCCGGGATGAGATCTTCGGCCCCGTCGGCACGGTGATCACGTTCGACAGCGAGGATGAGGCGATTGCCTTGGCCAACGACTCCTCCTACGGCCTCGCGGCCACGGTCTGGACCAGCGACCTGGCGCGAGCGCACCGCGTCGCGGCGGCAATCAAGGCCGGTGCCGTAGGCATCAACTGCTGGAGCCCACTGGACGCCAACCTGCCCTGGGGCGGCGTCAAGGCCAGCGGCATCGGCCGAGAAGGCGGATTCAGCGGCGCGCTGGCCTACACCGAGGAAAAGGTCATTACCGTACTGCTGCCCAGCTCAAAATAACCCGCATTGACCCGGCCACCTTCCAAGCCGCTGTGCCGTAGAGGGTGGCCGTTCAACTGCGCATTTCGATGCCTTGATGATGGATGGAGAGACCGCGATGAATCCGGCAAATCAAACAATAATTGATCGGTATCCGACGTCCCTGCGGATTTTGCACTGGGTGCGCGCCGTGCTCATCGCCGGCCTCCTCTGGGCGGGCTGGCACATGACGGGGCTCGATGACGAAGTGGCGAGCAAATATGAGCTCTACTACGCGTGGCACAAATCCTTTGGGGTGCTGGCATTCCTGGTGGTCCTGGTCCAGATCGCCCTGAGGGTGAAAACGGCCAGGCTGCCGCAACCGCCGGAGACGCTGGCGCGCTATGAGCGGGTTTCCTCGCGACTTGCGCACCGCACGCTGTACGCACTACTGGTGATCGTGCCGTTGATGGGCTACTCGATGTCGAGCACCTACACGATGAGCGACGGCGTGTTTTTCTTTGGGGGGAACCTTCCGGAGCTGCTGGGCAAGAATGACGACTGGTTCGTCGTCTTCCAGTGGCTGCACAAAGTGCTCGCCTATACCCTGCTCGGCCTGATCCTGGTGCACGTCGCCGGCGCCCTCAAGCACCGGTTTTATGACCGCGACCCTCGAAACGATGTCCTGCGCCGCATGCTGTGACTTGATGAGGCGTTGGAAGAAGATGCCAATACCTTGTGGTGCTTAGCGTCATCCGCAGGGGTTTTACCCATGAGCCTTTGCCCTGCCCTCGGCACGAACGACGAACAAGAACCCCAGCGCCAGGGCAACTTCCACCAGCACCGCCGGCAAGATGCCCGCCTCGACATGGCCCACGGCCCACTCGCCCAGCCCCAACAGCGCAAGCAGCAGGCACGTGATGACGAACCCCGCCACCACGGCGGTTCGTCCTGGCGAGGGCGGCGCATTGCGCGCCAACAGCAGCGCAACCCCGATGCCTGCATAGAGCGGTGCCGCGCGCCGGCCTACCAACCCTGTGACACCGCCGTCGAAGACCACGCCCCAGTTGGCCAGCAACGTGGCCGGGGTGAGTAACCAAATGATCGCCAAGGCAAAAAACAACAGCGCCGAAACGGTTGCCAGGTAACGGAAAGCGCGGGAAGCGTTGTTCATGCGTTGACGTCTACGACCGTGCGTCCGCGCACCTTGCCTTCCAACACCCGACCGGCAACGGCCGGAACCTCTGCCAGGCCAACCACCTGGGTGGTGCGGGCCAGCTTGCTCAAATCCAGGTCCTGGGCAAGTCGCGTCCAGGCGTGCAAGCGCACCGCTTGCGGAGCATTGACCGAATCGATACCGGCCAGGGTCACGTTGCGCAGGATAAATGGCAGCACCGAGCCCGGAAGATCCGCGCCCTGGGCCAGGCCGAAGGCAGCGACAACGCCACGGTATTGGGTTTGTGCCAAGGCATTGGCGAGGGTGTGGCTCCCCACCGAATCAATGACGCCGGCCCAGCGTTCCTTGCCGATCGGTGCGCCTGCCTGGGACAAGGTGTTGCGGTCGATGACCTGCGCCGCGCCGAGACCGTGCAAATAATCGGCTTCCTCTTGACGCCCGGTTGAGGCAACCACTCGATAACCCAGGCCCGACAGCAGCGCGATGGCCACCGAGCCGGCGCCACCGCTGGCGCCAGTGACCAGGATATCGCCCCGATCCGGGGTCAGCCCACCTTGCTCCAACGCCAACACGCTGAGCATCGCCGTGTAACCGGCGGTGCCGATGGCCATGGCTTCGCGGGTGGAGAATACCTGCGGGATCCTCACCAGCCAGTCGCCGCTTACCCGTGCCCTCTGCGCAAAGCCACCATGGTGGGTCTGGCTCAGCCCCCAACCGTTGACCAGCACGCGGTCGCCAATCTCGAAGCTCGGGTGGCTGGACGTTTCGACGATTCCGGCGAAGTCGATGCCCGGAATCAGCGGAAACTGGCGTATGACCGGCGAGCGCCCGCTCAGGGCCATGGCGTCCTTGTAGTTCACGGTCGAGAACTCAATCGCAACGGTGACGTCACCGGCCATCAGGTCCTCGTCTTTGAAGTCGACCAGTTGCGTCGAGATCGCTTCGCCGGTCTTACTCGTGAGCAGCGCCTTGAATGTCATGTTTTTTATCCTGTTGTTCAAACCGATCGTCAGCGCTGCCCTGCAATGCAACAGGAGCAACAACCGTTAGCATCAGTGTGCCTGGGACGGCCATTTGGTTTCGAGCTGCAGCGCCTTGCGGATACCCGAGTCCAGCAAGCGCGCCGGAGCAAAGCTGCGCAGGAACTGCAACTGACCAGCCGCCTTGCCAGCGGTATAGCGCAACTTCGGCCGTGCGGCGCGCGCGGCCTGGAGCACCACATTGGCCACCACGTCGGGACCGTCGGCGGTCGCCATGGCCTGGTTCACCACTTGGGTCACTTTTATCCGAATGTCCTCGTACACGTCGAGCTTGGCGTCGGGCTGGAGGTTGTTGTTCTCGAATTGGGTCTTGGTATAGCCGGGCTCGACCACCGTGACCCTGATGCCGTGTGTACGCAACTCGTGATCCAGCGCCTGGGAATAACCTTCCACTGCATGCTTGCTGGCCGAATAGAGCGCGGCATAAGGAACAGGCACGACGCCGAGGATGGAGCCAATGTTGATGATGCGTCCGACACCCTGGCGTCGCATATGCGGCACCACCGCGCGAGTCGTGCGTACGATGCCGAGAAAGTTGGTATCGAAAAGGGCCTTGGCCTGCTCGATTGAGCTCTCTTCCGCCGCTGCGGGCGCAATGCCGAAGCCGGCGTTATTGACCAGCAGATCGATCCGCCCCTCCAATCGAAACAGCTCCTGGATGGCCGCTTCGACGCTGGCATCGTCGGTGACGTCCAGCATTAGCAGTGGAAAGCCCTGCTGGCCGGCGCGCGCGCCTCGCCGGCTGGTGCCATAGACGTTGTAGCCTGCCGCAACGAGCTTATGGGCGATGGCTTCTCCGATGCCGGATGAAGCACCAGTCACCAACGCCACGGGTTTGTTGATCATCATGAGTTTCCTTCCGGTTATCGAGGTTATCCGGTCAGAAGATCGCAACTGTGGTGGTCCAGGGATCCGACATCAGCGCGTTTCATCGACTGGCAGGCTTATGATGATGATCATAATCGTAGCAGTCAATGATTTTGATGCTGATCGACATCAATAAAGCCAATAGTCGCGATTCGTTTGACATCCTTGAATTAACAAGGCTGTCGACGAGCTTATGCACTTGAGCGACTGCATCTTGAAGGTGAAGCGTATAAAAAAAGGGCTGCTATGTAGCCCTGCGGGAAATGAATGCAAATGGTTCAGGGCCCGATCATTCTTATAGGCCCTGAACCGCTCGGTCAGGCGATCAGATCGGTGGCATCAAGGGTATTGACACCCACGAGCTGGATTTCGAAATCCGCCCCCAGGTCACCGTTGACGTTTCCGTAAAGTGTGTGGTCGACGAAACGCAGTTGCCCGGCGGTCGTGAACTCATTCGAGTCGATGAAACTGAATTTATTGAGCGTAGCGGTCAGGACGTTAGCGTCGAATTTCGACAGGTCGATTTTGTCCCCCTGGAGAGTGCTGAAATCGAAAATGACGTCTCGACCACTGCCTTTACCCAGCTCACTCAATGCGCCGAAGAGAAATCGGTCGGCCCCGGCGCCACCAATGAGGGTATCGGTGCCAGTACCGCCAACCAGGGTATCGTTGCCAGCACCACCGTCGAGCCTGTCGTTCCCTGCTCCGCCGGCCAGCACGTTATTGGCGGCGTTGCCGGTCATCACGTTATTCAGGAAGTTGCCGCCACCGTTGACCTGGGCACTGCCGGTCAGCGTGAGGTTTTCCAGGTTGGCCCCCAGCCCCCAGCTTACAGACGAGACCACGGTGTCGATTTCGCCGGCCAGGATACTGGTTTCGCGGGTGATGTCCTTGAGGTTGTCGACCACATAGGTATCGTTGCCAGTACCACCGATCAGCGTGTCGATGCCCCTGCCGCCGTCCAGCACGTTGTTGGCGGCATTGCCAGTCAGCACGTTATTCAGGAAGTTGCCGCCACCGTTGACCTGGGCACTGCCGGTCAGCGTGAGGTTTTCCAGGTTGGCACCCAGGCCCCAGCTCACCGAGGAGAGCACCGTGTCGATTTCGCTGGCCAGGGTGCTGGTCTCACTGGCAACGTCCGCAATATTGTCAACCATGTAGAAGTCGCCGCCGGCACCACCTGCCATGACATCCTTACCAGCAAGGCCATTCAGGACATTCGCCAGCGCATTGCCGATCAGGGTGTCGTCATTGGCTGATCCGATGGCATTTTCGATTTTGGCGCCATACGCGATCGCCAGCCCTTCATTGCAAGCCGTCTGGGTGCTGAGGTCCATGACCGCCTGGCCAAGTTTGCTGAACTGACCTTCATTCAAATTGATGCGCACGGCTGCGATCTGATTGCTCGCATCTATCGCGTCTTTGCCGCCGGCGTCCCAAATCGTTTCGAAAACTGATTGGCCGGACTCCCAGCGATACGTGTTATTGCCAGTCTGCCATTGAGTGTTGGCCCCATAGAGACTTTGGATGGCGGCTATATCCAGCACCATGGGGGTGGTGGGCTCATAGGAATACGAGGTGTTGTAACTCATGATCGTATTGCGAACGTCATCGAACTGGGCTGCAAGCACCGTGGTGTTTGACAGACTTTGGGAGAACGGATGCTTGAGACCAAGTGCATGGCCGATCTCATGCATGAAAACCAGATAGTCGTAAGTGCCCTTGTCCGGGGTCGGGTTGCTCGTCACCGGCCCGAGCCAGACATCACCGCCGCTGGGGGTGTCGGCGGGGAAATAGCCCCAGGCTGCGGTGTCGCTATCCATATTCAGATAGCCGCCGAACCGCAGGTCGCCTACCGCAGTGTAGGATTCGCTGACCTGGGTGAATTTGATGTTGGCGATCGAACCCCACATGCCGAGCGCACTGGTAATGCCGTTTTGCTGGGCTGACGTCAGGACGTAGCTGGCCTCATACTCATTGTCACTGCTGTAGGAGCGAGCAAAACGCGAAGTCTCAGTCATGAAACTGTACGTCAGGGGTGTGGTGAACGTACCGGTGCTCCAGGTGTTGCCCATCCAGTAGGTACCAACCAGCAAGCTGTCGACTTGTGCATTGCCGGTCAGCGTTGCCGACGAAGTGTATGAATAACCAACCGGAGTGGGCATGTGAAGTCTCCTATGAGCAATCTGCGGCCTTCCGAAATGCGGCCGCTACAAAAAAGGGTATTTTGCATTAGAAACGGCGAAAGTGATATTACTTAGCCATCTTTCATGTCTTTAATCCACTGATCTATGGCGCAACCAGCCATTCATTGGCCCGGCGAATATCTCCATCGCCCAATCGCCCGCTCCAGCGATGCAACACCAGCAAACTGGTCACGAACTTGTATTGGGACTGATAGAAATCACGCCGTGCACGAAACTCTTCCTTGATGCTATCGAGCACATCGACCGCATTCTTGACGCCGTAGCCGAAGGCTTTTTCCGTGGCTATCCGTGACTTTCCAGCCGATTCCAGCGCGCGACGCGTTGCCTTGATCCGACTGAGTTCGGCCGTCATGCCAAGATAAGCCGTGCGGGTTTCCTTGATGACCTGGCGTCGCAAGGCTTCCAGTTCTTGCTGGGCGACTTCCTTGTCACTTTCGGAACTCGATACCCGTGCACGGGTAGAACCGCCGCTGTAGAGCGGCATTTGCAAGTCCAGGGAAGCAACGAGGTTGTCCGAGCGCGGCGTCACGGCGCCTTCATAGCCGATGTCACTGCGTTGCGCCGTCAAGTTCAGCCCCAGCCGAGGCAGATGCCCCGCCTTGTTTTCAGCGATGGCCGCCTCGGCGGCGCGGACACTGTGCTCGCGGGCGTGCAGCGCCGGGTTGCTGTCCAGCGCCGCCTGCACCCAATCGTCTTGTGCTTGCGCCGGCAGACTGAAGGCTGGATTGTCGCCAATGCGCTTGAATCGCTCGCTGACATCGCGCCCCACCAGTTCAGAGATGGCTTCACGATTGACCAGGACTTTGTTGCTGGCTTCGATCTCGTCAGCCTTGAGCGCATCCACCCGCGCCTCAAGATCCAGTGCGTCGGTGACCATCGCCATCTGCCGCGCGTACAAGGCCTTGACGCGCTTGAGGTTACGCTCGGTCGCCTCCAGTTCGCTGCGCACCAGCGACAGTTCGTCTTCCGCCGCAAGCACGGCGAAGTAGCGCTCGGACAGATCAATGCTGGCCTGCACCCGGGTATCGTCGGACTCATAGCCACTCTGCCGGGTCAACTCGATGTACTTCTGATAACTGCGCCAGACCTGCGGGTCATAGATCACCTGGTTGAGCACCACGGCCATACGCTTGCCGTTGTACTGGATACGGTTCAGGTCATCGTCGCGCCGGCTGCGGTTGAGGCTGCTGCTGGCATTGAGCTGCGGCAGCAATTGGCCAAAGGCTGCGCGCTCCTTGCCCTCGCCGCTGCGGGTCAGGGCTTGTGCCCGCAGGATGCGCGGATCAGCCCCCTGCGCTTCCTGGTGCAATTGCCACAGGTCAACATACGTGTCGTCAGCGAGGACTCCCAACGGCATGAGGGCCAGGCACATCATGATCAAGCGCTTCATCTCAGTCCTCGATCAACGAACGAGCGAACACGTTGCTCGCCGGCTGTATCAAGTATTGCAACAGCGTCCGCGCCCCCGTATTGACCAGCACTTCGACCGGCATGCCCGGCACCAGGGTGAGGTTGCCCAGCGTCTGGCGCCCTTTGTCCGTCAGGGCCACGCGTGCCAGGTAATAGGCTGCGCCAGTGTCCTTGTTGATCAGGCGGTCAGCGGAAATCTGCACCAACCGTCCCTCGATGACGGGCGTGGTGCTGCTCTTGAATGCGCTGAAGCGAATGTCCGCCAACTTGCCCAAGGCAATGCGGTCGATGTCCATCGGCGACACTTGGGCCTCGACGATCAGCTCCTCGTTGGCCGGGACGATGTCCAGCAGCGCAGTGCCCGGGCTGACCACGGCACCCAGGGTGTGGACGGTCATGCCCATGACCATTCCGGACTCCGGCGCGAGGATATCGGTACGCTGATCGCGGTCCTGCAGGGTTGCCAATCGCTCGCGCAATTCGTACACCTTGGTCCGCGCATCGCCCAGCAGGCCAGCGACCTCGCTGGCGAAGGCCTTCTTCAACTGCAGGATCTTCAACTTCGCCTCGTCGACATGGACCCGCGCTTGCGCGATCTCGGACTGGCTTTCAGCGATTTCGGTTTGCAGTCGAGCGAGGCTGCGCTCCTGCTCGCGCAGGCGCTGTTTGTCCACGTAGCCTTCGGCAAGCAGTGCCCGCAAGTCGACTATTTCTTCTTGATAGGAGGCGGCCAGCATCTGTTTGCTGGCGATGATGGCCTTGAATCCGCGAACCTGTTCCTCGATTTGTCCGATGGTCGTCTCTTGCAAGCCGATTTCGCCCAGCAACGAGGTCCGTCGAGTCTGGAAAATTCGCGCTTCACTGTCGCGGGCTTCTTGTACCCGCGGGTCCGCGAGGTCCAGGGTCGGCACCGCGACTGGTTCGGGCAGCGCGTCACGTTCAGCCTCCAACCGGGCCTGCAATTGGAGCGCGGCGATCAACTGGCTGCGGGTCGTTTCCATGTCCGAACGTGCCTGGGTATTGTCGAGCACCAACAACACATCACCGGTTTTTACCAAGTCCCCGTCGTGCACCCGCAGTTCGCGCACAATGCCACCTTCCAGATGCTGCACCGTCTTGCGGTAACTCTTGACCGTGACCACGCCCGGCGCGAGTGCCGAGCTGTCGAGCGGGGCCAATGCCGCCCAGCCACCGAACAGGCCAAACGTGACCAGCAGCATGACGTAACCGACGCGGCGTATCGGCCTGTCATCGATGGGCAAGGCGGCGGATGAGTGCTTAGTGTTTTGCATGAAATGGCTCATCCGTTTCCTACGGTTGAATCGCGGCAGCCTGGCGGGCCGCGGGTGTTGCGTCTCGCAGGCGTGCCAGGATCTGGTCCCGCGGCCCGAACAGACTCAGTTCGCCATGATTGAGCACCAGCAGTTTGTCCACCTGCGCCAGCACCCCGGATCGATGGGTAATGACAAACACCGTGGCCCTGCTCTGCCTGAGCTTTTGCAGCGCCTCGGCGAGCATTTTTTCGCCGGCATCATCCAGGTTGGAGTTCGGCTCATCGAGCACCACCAGGCGCGGTTCTCCGTACAAGGCGCGAGCCAGGCCGATACGTTGTCGCTGGCCGCCGGACAATCCACCGCCATTGGCACCGATCAAGGTGTCGTAGCCATCGGGCAGGTGCAGAATCAATTCATGGACCCCCGCCATCCGCGCGGCGGCGACCACGGCCGGTGCGTTCACCGTGCCAAAGCGGGAAATGTTCTGGCTGATCGAGCCTTCGAAGAGTTCGATGTCCTGGGGCAGATAACCGATGTACTGGCCCAACTCCTCCCGACGCCATTGGCTGATGTCCGCACCGTCCAGGCGCACGGTGCCGGCCAGGCTTGGCCAAACGCCCAGCAATGCCCTGGCGAGGGTCGACTTCCCCGCGCCGCTGGGCCCAATGATGCCCACCACCTCGCCTGCGCTCACCTGGAACTTCACGCCGCGAATAATCGCTGTGCGCGCGTCCGGGGCCCCCGCCGAGAGGCCCGCGACGCGAATCGCCCCTTCAGGTGCCGGCAGCGGCATGCGCTCAGGCTCGGCGGCCACCTTGAGCAGCAATTCGTGCAACCGGGCGTATTGCGCACGGGCGCCCAGGATGCCTTTCCATACGCCGATCAACTGATCGATGGGCGCCAACGCACGCCCCAGCAAAATCGAGCCGGCAATCATCAGCCCGGACGAAATCTCGTGATTGATCGTCAAATAGGCGCCCAGGCCCAGCACCAGCGACTGAACGATTTGCCGGAACGTCCTGGACACCGAGGTCATGGTCGCGGCGCGGTCGCTGGCCAGGCTTTGCAGGGCAAGAATCTTATGGGTTCGCCCGCTCCAGTGCTGGCGCAGGCTGGCAAGCATGCCCATGGATTCCACCACTTCGGCATTGCGCAAGCTTTTGTGGGTGAGCGCAGTGGCTGCCATCTGTTCACGGTTGGCCGCCTGCAGCGGCGCATGGGTGAGCTTTTCATTGGCGAAGGCCAGCGCCCCCAGCAACACGGCACTGACGATTCCCATCCAGCCGTACCAGGGATGGAACATGAACATGACCGCGAGGTAGATCGGAATCCACGGCACGTCGAAAAACGCGAACAGGCCGTTGCCCGTCAGGAACTGGCGCAAGCCGTTCAGGTCGCTCAAAGGCTGGGCCGTGGCATTCAGGCCACTGGTATTGAGCGCCTGCTTGAAACTGGCATCGAACAGACGCTGGCTCAGCAGCGTATCCAGACGCGTACTGATCCGCACCATGATCCGCGAACGGACCCACTCCAGGCCGCCCATGGTGATCATCAACAGCAACATGATCAGCGTCAGCATCAACAGCGTCGACACGCTGGCGCTGCCTACCGCGCGGTCATACACCTGCAGCATGTAGAACGAAGGAACGAGCATCAGCAAGTTGACGAAAAAACTGAAAAAACCAACGGAAAGAAAACTACCCTTGCAGACGGCAAGGGCCCCTTCCAGTTCGGTCCTGGCGTGGGCTGACATGGTTTATCACCTGAGGTCCGATTCTGGTCAAACCTGAAAAATCACATGGGCACAGGCGTGTGAACGCCTGGGATATCTTTCGGCGGGATCCCGCTAGGGCGCCGGCGCAATCGGATCTACCGCGTTGTATCGGCATGCTTGCGGGGTTCTTAAGGGAAAATTGGCGGGTAGACCGTGCGGCGTGGGCGCCCGAGATCAATGTCCTTCCCGAGGCGGCTTGATAGCCCACCTAGTTCTTGATGGGACCGCGTTTGTCCTGTGGGAGCGAGCTTGCACGCGAAGGCGATGTGTCAGTTTTGCAGTGATGTTGGATGGGCCGGCCTCATCGCGAGCAAGCTCGCTCCCACAGGGTTCTGCGGCGCATGTGCATTTTGGGACTGTCGAAAATCCAGTGTGGGAGCGGGCTTGCTCGGGAAGGCGGTGTGTCAGTTTGCAGTGATGTTGGATGGGCCGGCCTCTTCGCGAGCAAGCTTGCTCCCACAGGGTCGGCCTCATCGCCCCCCGGTGTCAGGCTAGTTGTCGCCTCTCCAAATTCCTAAAAGCATTTCGGGGGCGGCAAGAGTATGGTCATGCCT
>NZ_JABAEE010000085.1:0-26514 GCF_023701885.1 Pseudomonas sp. CG7
CGGCCGTTCAGGCGGGGGAGCGATTGTAATCCCTCTGTAGGATTTGCTCCTAGAGGGATGTCGGTATTGAACAGGTCTGAAGCTTCAATGAGACCCGTGGCGAGGGAGCTTGCTCCCGCTGGGCTGCGAAGCGGCCCCCTGGGCAGTTGAGCGCGATCATTCTGATACACCGAGGTGCTGGGCTTTGGGGTTGCTGCGCAACCCAGCGGGAGCAAGCTCCCTCGCCACAGGTTTTAACCCTTAACCTCATTCAGCCTTCAAATCTCAGCATTAGCCATCAAGCCTCAGGCTCAAGTATCAGCTTCCACCCTCAACCGGCGGAATATGCCCAAACAACTCCTGGGCAAACGCCACGCGCTCTTGCGCGGTTTCGATAACGCCGCGGGCCTGGAGTTCTTCCAGGCGGGCTTCCACCGCGTGGGTGCGCAAGGTCAGGCCGCTATCGTTGGCGATCTGGATGTTCAGGCCCGGGCGGGCGTTCAGCTCCAGGATCAACGGCCCTTTCTCCTGGTCCAGCACCATGTCGACGCCGATGTAGCCCAGCCCGCACAATTCATAGCAACCGGCGGCCAGTTTCATGAAGCCGTCCCAGTAGGGCAGTTGCACGCCGTCCACCGCGTTGGTGGTGTCTGGGTGTTTGGTGATGATGTTGTTCAGCCAGGTGCCGCGCAGGGTCAGGCCGGTGGCGAGGTCGACGCCGACGCCGATGGCGCCCTGGTGCAGGTTGGCCTTGCCGCCGGACTGACGGGTCGGCAAGCGCAGCATGGCCATCACCGGATAGCCCATCAGCACGATGATGCGGATGTCCGGCACGCCTTCGTAGCTGATGCTCTTGAAGATCTGGTCCGGCGTCACGCGGTACTCGATCAGCGCTCGGTCACGGTGCCCGCCCAAGGAATACAGGCCAGTGAGGATGCTGGAGACATGGTGCTCGATCTCCTCATGGCTGATGATCTTGCCGGACACCGTGCGGTAGCGACCTTCGAAGCGGTCGGCGATGACGATGATGCCGTCGCCGCCCGCGCCCTGGGCTGGCTTGATGACGAAGTCGGTGCGCCCGCCGATGATCTCGTCGAGCTTGTCGATTTCCTTCTCGGTGGAGATCACCCCGTACAGCTCTGGCACATGGATGCCGGCGGCGATGGCCCGTTCCTTGGTGATGATCTTGTCATCGACGATGGGGTACAGGCTGCGCTTGTTGTACTTGAGCACGTAGTCGGCATTGCGCCGGTTGATGCCCATGATGCCCCGGGCTTCCAGGGCCTTCCAGGTCTTCCAGAAGCCGAACATCAGGAGTCTGCCTTGAGGAAGGCCTTGAACCGCACCAACTCGGTCAGGCGGTAGCCGCGATAACGACCCATGGCCAGCATGAAGCCCACCAGGATCAGCAGGATCGCCGGGAAGGTGAACACGAAGTAGACCAGTTCCGGCACGCTCATGATCAGGTGCGCCAGGGACGCGGCGAACAGGGTGCCGATGGCGACTTTCATCGCGTGGCCGGCGCCGCGCTCTTCCCAGGTGATGGACAGGCGTTCGATGGTCATGGTCAGGATCACCATTGGGAACAGCGCCACCGACAAGCCGCGCTCCAGGCCCAGCTTATGGCTGAACAGGCTGATGGCGGCGATCAGCACCACCACGAACGTCAGCACCACCGAGAGCCTCGGCAGCATCTGCAGCTTGAGGTGCTCCAGGTACGAACGCAGCGACAGGCCCAGCGTGGTGATCACCGTGAACAGGATGATGCCGAAGCCCAGTTGGGTTTCGCGGAAGGCGAGGGCGATCAGCACCGGGGTGAAGGTCCCCAGGGTTTGCAGGCCGATCAGGTTGCGCAGCACCAGGATCACCAGCACGCCAATCGGGATCATCACCATGATCATGAAGGTTTGCTGGGTCTGCAGCGGCAGGCCGTAGAGGGAATATTCGAGGAAGTTGGCGTCGGTGTTCTCGTCCGTCAGCTTGGCCAGGCGAATGGCGTTCATTTCGCTGTTGTTCATGCTGAAGGTGACGGTGGCTTTCTTGCCGCCATCGACGGTGATCAGGTTCTCGTCGCCGGTCCACCACAGCAGGCGGTCGGTGGGCAGGCCCTGTTCGCCGGAGTCCGGGTTGAAATACAGCCAGTCGGTGCCGTTGAAACTGCGCAGCCACAACTCAGGTGTCTGCGGCTGGTCGGCCACCAGACGGATGGTGTGGACCTTTTCCACCGGCACGTGGGCGATGGACAGTACCAATTCGACGATGCGCGCCTTGTTGGCTGAGGAAGGATCACCGGCCAGCAACAGCTTGACGTTGTCGTCGTTGAGGTTGTTGACCCGCTTGATCGCTTCGCTGATGAACGTCTCGACGTCGGCCGAGTGCTGGCGGATCGGTGCGAGCAGGGCTTCGGCTGCGAGTTTTTCCGGGCCTTCGACGGCGATGCTGTCGCGGAAGGTCGGACCCTTGACCTTGGTTTTCTCGGCGCTGTAGCGCTTGGTCAGCACCAGGCGGTAATAAAGGGTCTGGTTGCCCTTGGCGCGACGGGCCGACCAGGTCACCTTGCGGTTGCCGTCGACCCGGTTCACCGCCACACCGTAGTTATTGGAAATGAAACTCTCGTTGAGGCTCACGTAGTCGCGGCTCAGGGGCGGCACGAACATCTGGATCTTCACCGGATCCTTGGCGTTGGGCACGAATTCGACCTTGGCGTCGATGTTCCACAAGTCGTCGGTGGCGTCTTCGGTGACCGGGATGCCGAGCACGAAAATCTGATAGGCCGTTACCGACAGGCCCAGCACCACCAGGATGGCGATCAGCATTTTCAAATGGAGGGTAAGGGAGCGCATTGGAATTACTCTGCGGTTTGAGCGGCATTGGCGCAGGCGGGTTTGCCGGCAGCGTATTTAAGACTGGGGTCGACCAGCGCGTCGAAGCGCTTGAGCGCCTCGGAACCGATCAGCAACGGGTATTGGAAGGCGCTGCGGTCGGTCAGGTTCACGTCGATGCTGCGCAGGGCCGAGCCCATGCAGATGTCCAGTTCGATGACCGGCCGGGCCGTGTATTTCTTGCCTTCTTCCGGGTCGTAGTCACCGGCGCGGCGCTTGATCTTGCTGACTCGGGCCAGCGGACGTTCGATGGGGTGCGAGTGGGCCGCGTCGATGGCCAGGTAAAAGCGCCCCCAGGATTCGCCATTGCGCTTGAAGCGCTTGATGTCCCGGGCACTGAGTGAGGCGGTCTTGGCGCCGGTGTCCAGCTTGGCGGCGACCTCCAGGTCGATGCCCTGCAGGGCGGCATATTCGTTAAGGCCGTACACGGTTTTTTCACCCGCCACGGCAAGCCCCGGCAGGCACATGAAATAGAAAGCAGCAGATAAGGGCTTGAGTGTCATAGATCCTGGTGCGCAGCGTTCCGTTTATCGGTTCAGGCCCTGGCATTACTGCACAAGCTCCCTAGGCAGCCTTTCTCTATAAAAGGAGAGCGGCGAATAACCGCGGCATTCTAGCACGGTGGTTTTCTGGCGCCACCGCTGGCCGGACGCTACGAGTCTCTTCATATAGCAGGGTTATCGGCAAAGCGTTTATTAGACGATTGTCGACAATATTGATTTTTGTTTTGACGTTAAGGGCACTATTGGTTAGTTTTTGCCATATTGATTTTCAAGGTGTCGACAATATGCTCGATCAGCTCGAAACCCCGGTGGTCGCCCAGGATGACTCGGAGACCCTGTCCGAGAACGTCTTCCGGCGTATTCAGGCCGCTATCGTCAAGGGCGAGATCGCGCCTGGCAGCAAGATCTCCGAGCCCGAGCTGGCGCGCACCTACGGCATTAGCCGCGGGCCGCTGCGCGAGGCGATCCACCGCCTGGAAGGCCAGCGCCTGCTGGTGCGGGTGCCCCACGTCGGTGCCCGGGTGGTGTCGCTGAGTCATGCCGAGCTGTTGGAACTCTATGAAATCCGTGAGTCCCTCGAAGGCATGGCCTGCCGCCTGGCGGCCGAACGCATGACCTTGGAAGAAATCGACGAACTGCGCCGGGTCCTCGAGACCCACGAGCGCGATGCGGCGTTCCAGGCCGGGGTCGGTTACTACCAGCAGGAAGGCGATTTCGACTTTCATTACCGGATCATCCAGGGCAGCGGCAACCGCACCCTGACGCAGATGCTCTGCGGCGAGCTATACCAATTGGTGCGCATGTACCGCATCCAGTTCTCCACCACGCCCAACCGTCCGCGCCAGGCCTTTGCCGAGCACCATCGGATTCTCGACGCCATCGCCGACCGTGACGGCGAACTGGCTGAATTATTGATGCGCCGGCACATCGGCGCGTCCAAACGCAACATTGCGCGTCATTTCCAGGACAGCGCCGCCACTGAACGAGGTGAGTCATGAGCAACAGCACTCCAGGCCAGCGTTTCCGCGATGCGGTCGCCAGCGAGCATCCGCTGCAAGTGGTCGGCACGATCAACGCCAACCACGCGCTGCTGGCCAAGCGCGCCGGTTTCAAGGCGATCTACCTGTCGGGTGGCGGCGTCGCGGCCGGTTCCCTCGGCGTGCCGGACCTGGGCATCACCGGCCTGGATGACGTGCTGACCGATGTGCGTCGCATCACCGATGTCTGCGACCTGCCGCTGCTGGTAGACGTGGACACCGGTTTCGGCTCCTCGGCGTTCAACGTGGCGCGCACGGTCAAGTCGATGATCAAGTTCGGCGCCGCGGCGATCCATATCAAGGACCAGGTCGGCGCCAAGCGTTGCGGCCACCGTCCGAACAAGGAAATCGTCTCCCAGCAGGAGATGGTCGACCGCATCAAGGCCGCCGTCGATGCCCGTACCGATGACAGTTTCGTGATCATGGCCCGTACCGATGCCCTGGCGGTGGAAGGCTTGGAGTCGGCCCTGGACCGCGCCGCCGCGTGCATCGAGGCCGGTGCCGACATGATTTTCCCCGAAGCCATCACCGAACTTGAAATGTACAAGCTGTTTGCCAGCCGCGTGAAAGCGCCGATCCTGGCCAACATCACCGAATTCGGCGCGACCCCGCTGTACACCACCGAACAGCTGGGCGGTGCCGACGTGTCCCTGGTGCTGTATCCGTTGTCGGCCTTCCGGGCCATGAACAAAGCGGCCGAAAACGTCTACACCGCGATTCGCCGCGACGGCACGCAACAGAATGTCATCGACACCATGCAGACCCGCATGGAGCTTTACGATCGCATCGACTACCACACCTTCGAGCAGAAGCTCGATGCGTTATTCGCGGCGAAGAAGTAAGGCGCGACTCCCCTACAAATTCAAGAAAATGGAGACAGCAAATGGCCGAAGCAAAAGTACTCAGTGGCGCCGGGCTCCGTGGCCAGGTGGCCGGGCAAACCGCCTTGTCCACCGTGGGCCAATCGGGCGCCGGCCTGACCTATCGCGGCTACGATGTTCGCGACCTGGCGGCAGATGCGCAATTTGAAGAAGTCGCCTACCTGCTGCTGTACGGCGAGCTGCCGACCCAGGCCCAGCTGGACGCCTACACCGGTAAACTGCGCCAGTTGCGCGATTTGCCCCAAGCCTTGAAAGAAGTGCTGGAGCGCATTCCCGCCGACGCCCACCCGATGGACGTGATGCGCACCGGTTGCTCGTTCCTGGGCAACCTGGAACCTGAGCAGGATTTCTCCCAGCAGCACGACAAGACCGATCGCCTGCTGGCCGCGTTCCCGGCGATCATGTGCTATTGGTATCGCTTCAGCCACCAAGGCCAGCGCATCGACTGCGTGACCGACGAAGTGTCCATCGGCGGGCATTTCCTGCACCTGCTGCACGGCAAGAAGCCGAGCGAGCTGCACGTCAAGGTGATGAACGTCTCGCTGATCCTCTACGCCGAGCACGAATTCAACGCTTCGACCTTCACCGCCCGGGTCTGCGCTTCCACGCTGTCGGACCTGTTCTCCTGCATCACTGCCGCCATCGGTTCGCTGCGGGGCCCGCTACATGGCGGTGCCAACGAGGCGGCGATGGAAATGATCGAGCGTTTCAGCTCGCCCCAGGATGCCATCGAAGGCACCCTCGGCATGCTGGCGCGCAAGGACAAGATCATGGGCTTCGGCCACGCGATCTATAAGGACAACGACCCGCGCAACGAGGTGATCAAGGGCTGGTCGAAAAAACTCGCTGACGAAGTGGGCGACACGGTGCTGTTCCCGGTCTCCGAAGCCATCGACAAGACCATGTGGGAGCAGAAAAAACTGTTCCCCAACGCCGATTTCTACCATGCCTCGGCGTACCACTTCATGGGCATCCCGACCAAGCTGTTCACGCCGATCTTCGTTTGCTCGCGCCTGACCGGCTGGGCCGCCCACGTGTTCGAACAACGCGCCAACAACCGCATCATCCGACCGAGCGCCGAGTACACCGGCGTCGAACAGCGCAAGTTCGTGCCAATCGAACAACGCTGAGCTGGAGGGTTCTAGCCGCAGGCACTGGATACCCCCGAAACCCTGTGGGAGCGAGCTTGCTCGCGATTGCGCACTGACATTCAACATTAATGTCGACTGATGCACCGCTATCGCGAGCAAGCGCGCTCCCACAGGGGCCGGGGGTAATCCAAGGCCGGCCAACCCCTCTGAAACCACCGTGACCCGAGTCCTGACGATGAACACAGAATTTCGCAAACCGCTGCCCGGCACTTCGCTGGATTATTTCGACGTTCGCGGGGCAGTGGAGGCCATTCGCCCCGGCGCCTATGACGGCCTGCCGTATACCTCCCGCGTGCTGGCGGAAAACCTGGTGCGGCGCTGCGACCCGGCCACGCAGCGCGAGTCGCTGCTGCAACTGATCGAGCGCAAGCGCGACTTGGACTTCCCGTGGTTCCCGGCGCGCGTGGTGTGCCATGACATCCTCGGCCAGACTGCCCTGGTGGACCTCGCCGGCTTGCGTGACGCCATCGCCTTGCAGGGTGGCGACCCGGCGCAGGTCAACCCGGTGGTGCCGACGCAACTGATCGTCGACCATTCCCTGGCGGTGGAAAGCGGTGGTTCCGACCCGCAAGCCTTCGCCAAGAACCGCGCCATTGAAGACCGCCGCAACGAAGACCGCTTCCACTTCATCAACTGGACCAAGAAAGCCTTCAAGAACGTCGATGTGATTCCGCCGGGCAACGGGATCATGCACCAGATCAACCTGGAAAAAATGTCGCCGGTGATCCAGCAGCGTGACGGCGTGGCCTTCCCCGACACCTGCGTCGGCACCGACAGCCACACGCCCCACGTCGATGCCCTGGGCGTGATCGCCATCGGCGTCGGTGGCCTGGAAGCCGAAAGCGTCATGCTCGGTCGCGCCTCGTGGATGCGCCTGGCGGAAATCGTCGGCGTCGAGCTGCCCGGCAAGCTGCAACCGGGCATTACCGCCACCGACATGGTGCTGGCGCTGACCGTGTTCCTGCGCAAGCAGAAAGTCGTCGGGGCGTGGCTGGAGTTCTTCGGCGAAGGCGCCAGCGCCCTGACCCTGGGCGACCGCGCGACCATCTCCAACATGGCCCCGGAATACGGCGCCACGGCGGCGATGTTCCATATCGATCAACAGACGATCGATTACCTGAAGCTCACCGGCCGCGAAGACACCCAGGTGCAGTTGGTGGAAACCTATGCCAAGCACGTGGGCCTGTGGGCCGATAGCCTCAAGGGCGCGCAATACGAGCGTGGCCTGACCTTCGACCTGTCGTCGGTGGTGCGCAACATGGCAGGTCCCAGCAACCCCCACGCCCGTGTCGCGGTGTCGGACCTGGCCGCCAAAGGCATTTCCGGCCAGTGGGACGATGTGCCCGGACAAATGCCCGACGGCGCGGTGATCATCGCCGCGATCACCAGTTGCACCAACACCAGCAACCCGCGCAACGTGATCGCCGCCGGCCTGCTGGCGCGCAACGCCAACCGCCTGGGCCTGGCCCGCAAGCCGTGGGTCAAGTCGTCCTTGGCGCCGGGTTCGAAAACCGTGGCGTTGTACCTGGATGAAGCCGGCCTGACGTCCGAACTCGAGAAGCTGGGCTTCGGCGTGGTGGCGTTCGCCTGCACCACCTGTAACGGCATGTCGGGTGCGTTGGACCCGGTGATCCAGCAGGAAATCATCGATCGCGACCTGTACGCCACCGCCGTGTTGTCGGGCAACCGCAACTTTGACGGGCGTATCCATCCGTACGCCAAGCAGGCGTTCCTGGCCTCGCCGCCGCTGGTGGTCGCGTATGCCATCGCCGGGACCATTCGTTTCGACATCGAGAAGGATGTGCTGGGCGTGGTGGACGGTCGGGAAATCCGTCTCAAGGACATCTGGCCGAGCGATGAAGAAATCGACGCCGTGGTCAAGGCGTCAGTGAAACCCGAGCAGTTCCGCCAGGTGTACATCCCGATGTTCGCTATCCAGGAAGACACCGGGCCGAAAGTGACGCCGCTGTACGACTGGCGCCCACAAAGCACCTACATCCGTCGCCCACCGTATTGGGAAGGCGCACTGGCCGGTGCGCGGCCGCTCAAGGGCATGCGCCCGCTGGCGGTGCTGCCAGACAACATCACCACTGATCACCTGTCGCCGTCCAACGCCATCATGCTGGACAGCGCCGCCGGTGAATACCTGGCGAAAATGGGCCTGCCGGAAGAGGACTTCAACTCCTACGCGACCCACCGCGGCGACCACCTGACCGCGCAGCGCGCCACTTTCGCCAACCCGAAACTGTTCAACGAAATGGTTGTTGAGGACGGTAAGGTCAAGCAGGGTTCCCTGGCCCGGGTCGAGCCGGAAGGCAAGGTCATGCGCATGTGGGAAGCCATCGAGACCTACATGGAGCGCAAGCAGCCGCTGATCATCATTGCCGGTGCCGACTATGGCCAGGGTTCGTCTCGGGACTGGGCGGCCAAGGGCGTGCGCCTGGCAGGTGTCGAGGCGATCGCGGCCGAAGGGTTCGAGCGCATCCACCGCACCAACCTGGTGGGCATGGGCGTGTTGCCGTTGGAGTTCAAGCCCGGTACCGATCGCAAGACCCTGGGCATCGACGGCAGCGAAATCTATGACGTGATCGGCGAGCGCACCCCGCGGGCGACACTGACCCTGGTCATCACTCGCAAGAATGGCGAGCGCGTCGAGGTGCCGATGACCTGCCGCCTCGATACCGCCGAAGAAGTGTCGATCTACGAAGCCGGGGGCGTGTTGCAACGCTTCGCCCAGGATTTCCTGGAGTCGGCGGTCGCCGTTTAAATCGCTTGGGTGGCCGGTGTTCTGGCCACCCATTTTTCAGGAGTTAGAGCATGGCTCACTCGCCTCAAATCAAGATTCCCGCGACCTACATGCGTGGCGGCACCAGCAAAGGCGTGTTCTTCAGCCTGCAAGACCTGCCCGAAGCGGCCCGCGTGCCTGGCCCGGCCCGGGACGCCCTGTTGCTGCGGGTGATTGGCAGCCCTGACCCGTACGAGAAGCAGATCGATGGCATGGGCGGCGCAACCTCCAGCACCAGCAAGACGGTGATCCTGTCCAAGAGCACCCGGGCCGACCACGATGTCGATTACCTGTTCGGCCAGGTGTCCATTGATAAACCGTTCGTGGACTGGAGTGGCAACTGCGGCAACCTGTCGGCGGCGGTGGGGTCGTTTGCCATCAGCAGTGGCTTGGTGGAGCCCGGCCGTATTCCGCACAACGGCGTGGCCGTGGTGCGGATCTGGCAGGCCAACATCGGCAAGACCATCATCGCCCATGTGCCGATCACCGAGGGCGCGTTGCGGGAAACCGGTGACTTCGAACTCGACGGCGTGACATTTCCGGCGGCCGAAGTGCAGTTGGAGTTCATGGACCCGGCGGCCGAGGAAGAGGGCGGTGGCGGCTCGATGTTCCCGACTGGCCATTTGGTGGATGACTTGGAGGTGCCCGGTGTCGGTACTTTGAAGGCGACGCTGATCAACGCCGGGATCCCGACGATTTTCATCAATGCTCGCGATGTGGGCTACACCGGCACCGAGTTGCAAGGTGCTATCAATGGCGACCCCAAGGCGTTGGCGATGTTCGAAACCATTCGCGCCCACGGCGCCTTGCGCATGGGCTTGATCAAGCACCTGGACGAAGCCGCCCAGCGCCAGCACACGCCGAAAGTGGCATTCGTGGCACCGCCGGCGGACTACGTTTCATCCAGCGGGAAAGCCGTGGTGGCTGGTGACGTTGATCTGTTGGTACGCGCGCTGTCCATGGGCAAGCTGCACCACGCCATGATGGGTACGGCAGCAGTGGCCATCGGCACGGCCGCGGCGATTTCCGGCACCCTGGTGAATCTCGCGGCGGGCGGCATCGAGCGCAACGCCGTGCGCTTCGGCCACCCGTCCGGCACCTTGCGCGTCGGCGCCGAGGCCAGCCAGGTCAACGGCGAATGGACCGTAAAAAAAGCCATCATGAGCCGCAGTGCGCGGGTTTTGATGGAAGGGTTCGTGCGGGTGCCAGGGGATGCTTTCTAACTCAATACTTCAGGAATAACCAAAACCTGTGGGAGCGAGCCTGCTCGCGATGGCGGTGGATCAGTCGACGCCAATGTCGAATGTGCCGACCCCTTCGCGAGCAAGCCCGCTCCCACAGTGGATTTGTGGTGAACACAGAATCTTCGAACATCCACGACAAACCTGTGGGAGCGGGCTTGCTCGCGAAAGCGGTGTGTCAGTCCACATCAATGTTGAATGCGCAGACCCCATCGCGAGCAGGCTCGCTCCCACAGGTTGATCGTATTTCTTCCGTCAGTCCGCCGTCAGCGCGGTGACCACCAGCCCCACATTACTTTCCAGCTCGGCCACCGGATCGGGCCCGTCGGTGCTCAACACAAGCAGTTGGCTACCTCCTTCGGTAATGGCGGCCTTCAGCGCATCCGAGGGTTGGCGGTGATGCAGCACCAGCGCTACGTCGTTGTCTTTCAATATCGCACTCAACTGCTTGAGGGCTTCGGCTGACCACTCGGCATCGGGCCGGGTGTCGGTGCTGATGGCGTCCAGGTTGAGCCCGCTGATCAGGTAGCCGAAATGCTCGCTCAGGCTGACCACGCTCAAGTTATCGGCGCTGGCGAGGCGTTTTTCGCTGTCGGCGCTGAGTTTGAGCAGGCGCTGCTTGAGGGCCGCCAGGTTGGCGTCGATTTTCGATTTGTCCGCCGGGGCCAGGCGCACCAGGTCGGCGGCGATCACGTCGGCCCTGCGCCCCAGGTTATGGCTGGCCATCCATGGTTGACTTGCCAAGCCGTCAGTCATGCCCGGTTGCACGGCGATACCGGGCAGGGCGCCGTCCACCGGGCGCGCGGCATCGACTTCGACGATGCGGATATTGCTGCGTCGGGCCATGGGGTACAGCGGATCGTCCGGCCAGAGCGAGCGCAGGCCGACCACCCCATCGGCATTGCTGGCCAGTTTGCTCAAGGCCGGTGCGCCCCGGCCGCTGAAGTAGGCGCTCTGGCGGGTGCCGGGCAGATTGTCGGGCGCGGCCCGCTCCAGGCTGACCTCGGTGCCCTTGAGCAAGGCCTCGCTCAACCCATAGGTGACCGGCAGCGATGCCAGCAGACGGACCTTTTCGTCGGCGAATGACGAGGTGACGGCCACGCCGCACAACGCGACGGCCAGGGTCAGTTGTCGCAATGAAAAAACCATTTATCCAAGATTCCCTTTGAGGCTGGGGACGACACCACGGGCGATGGCGCTCAGGGCGAAGGCGATGCCGGCCACCAGGATGATCGCGGCACCGGACGGGATCGGCAGGTCGAACACAATCGGCGCGAGGATCCCGCACAAGGTACTGACGGTGGCGATCAGCACCGAACACCAGAAAAAGCCTTTCAATGATTGGCTGAGCAAGCGCGCCGCCGCAGCGGGAATCACGAGCAACGCGCCCACCAGAATGGCACCGATGACTTTCACCGCCGCCACGGTGATCAGCGTTACCAGGACCACGAACAGGTAGTCCAGGGTCTTGACCGCCACCCCGCGCACCGCCGCCAGTTGCGGGTTGAAGCTGGCGAGCATGATGCGGTTGTACAGCGGCAAGGCCAGGGCCATCACCAGCGAGCCGACCACCGCCAGCACCAGCAGGTCATTGCCATTGACCGTCAGTACCGAGCCGAACAGTACGTTTTCCAGGATGTGTACATTGATCTTGCCCGCCAGGATCAGCAGCAGGCTGGCGCCCAGGGCCAGGGACACCGACAGGAAGACGCCGATCAGCGTATCGGGCGCCAGGCCGGTGCGGTTGCGCAGGTAATTGAGCAGGATGCCGAACAGCAAGCAGTAGCCGAACAGGCTGCCGTAAGGCCCGGTGTAGGGCTCGCCGAGCAGGATGCCGATGGCCACGCCGGTCAGCGCCGCGTGGCCCACCGCTTCGGAGAAAAACGCGAAGCGCTTGACCACCACCAGCGTGCCGAGGCCGCCCAGCACCGGACCGATCAATAGCCCGGCCAGTAGTGCATTGACGACGAACCCATAGGCCAGCGCCTCGGGCAGGTAACCGGCCGAAGCCCACCCCTGGACCATCAAACGATAGGCTTCATAACTCATCAAGCCGCGCTCCCGTTCGGGCGTGGATGGGTGGAAAACAGCGTCAGCAGCCGCTCAGGGGTCAGGGTCTGGCGTGGCGGGCCGTCGAACAGCACTCGACGATTCAGGCCGGTGACACGGTCGGCCAAGCGTCCGACGGCTTCCAGGTCATGTTCGATCCACAGCACGGTGATCCCGGCCTGGCGCCAGTCCAGCAGCAACCGTTCGAACACCTGGATACCGGCCTCGTCCAGGGCCGACATCGGTTCATCCAGCACCAGCAATTGCGGCGAGGGAATCAACCCCTGGGCCAGCAACACCCGCTGGCGCTCGCCGCCGGACAGCGCGCCCATGCGTCGCTTGCGCTTGTCCTGCATGCCGACCCGCTCCAGGGCCTGGCCAATGGCGCCGGCGTAATGCTTGCTCACGCCGAGAAAGGCCGGCCGCCGCTGACACATTGCCGCCATGAAATCATCCACCGTCATGGGCAGGCCCCGGTCGAATTCCAGCGCCTGGGGCACGTAGCCGATCACCCCCGGTTCGCCCGGCCATTGCAGGCTCAAGCGGCCCTGGTGCGGCATTTGCCCGAGCAAGGTCTTGATCAGCGAACTCTTGCCGCCGCCATTGGGGCCGACCAGGGCATGGATGCTGCCGGGCTCCACCTGGAAGGCGACGTTGTCGAGAATGCTGGTGCGGCCCAGGTTCAGGCTGACCTCGGCGAACGCAATCAAGGGACCCGCGGGGTGCAGGGTGAGGGGTTCCTGGACAGTCATGCGCCGGACTCCTGGATCGCCCGGACCACGGTGTCGAGGTTGCCGGCCATTTCTTTTTCGTACTTCTCGGCACTGTAGTCGCCGTAGGAAATGTGCGAGAGCGGGTACAACTTCACGCCCGATTCACGCTGGATGGTGTCGACGTAGGTGGAAGGGAAATCCATCTCCGAAAAGATCACCTTCACGTCCAGCTCGCGCAATTGATCGATGGTTTTCTTCAATTGGCTGGGGCTCGGCTCGATGCCATGGGCCGGCTCGACCACGGCGGTCACTTCCAGGCCGAATTCGCGCAGCAGATAGTCGTAGGCGGCATGCACCGTGGCGACCCGCAATTCGGCATTGGGGGCCTGGGTCAGTTTCGCCAGGGCGGCGGCGCGCATCTGCCGCAGGCGCTTGCCGTAGGCGCGGGCGTTCTGGGTGTACGCCTTGGCAGTGTCCGGGTCGAGCTTGCCCAACTCCCGGGCAATGTTATTGTCCTGGGCGATAGAGGCGCTGATGGACAGGAAGGTGTGCGGGTTCACCACCTTGCCCGCGCCTCGGGCGGCAGTGCCGGTGGCGGCCAGCAGGGGCACGTTCTCGTTGGCCTCGATGACCTTCACGTTCGGGGTTTCGCTGGCTGCGATCATGCGGTCGGCAAAATCGTCGTGACCGACGCCGTTCAGCACGATCACGTCGAGGCCGCCGATACGCTTGATGTCTTCGGCCCGGGGCTCATAGGCGTGGGGGTTGAAACCGGCCGGGATCAGCGGCACGACCTCGGCCTTGTCGCCGACGATGTTGGACACGTAGCTGTAATACGGGTGCAAGGTGATACCGATGCGCAGGCGCTTGGCTGTTTCGGCGCTCACCGGCGAGGTGAACAGGCAGGCCAGCAGGCCGATCAACAGAAGGCGCAGCAAGGGTCGGCGTTGGGATGCAATAGGCATGGGCAAACGGTCTTCTCTCGAATGAAGGCGTGGGGTCAGTGCCGGTGCTGGCGGGTTACGCCGGCATCGTATTGCGCGACGATCTGTCGCCAGCCAGCGGCGGACAAAGCCGCGTCGTCCAGGGTGGTGGGCGTCGCGAGGCCCGCGCCGCGGTTGAGCCAGATGTCCGGGGCGGCGTCGGACGCTTCGCCGATGCGCATCAGAAACGAACCAGCCACCGACGAATTGGCACTGGCGCCGAAGTAGGCCAAGTCCTGCAGTTGTTGCCAGGCATGGCCGCCGCGGCTGACGGAACTGGCGGCCTGGGCGAATGGCGCAAAGCCTTCCTCGGCCAGGGTCTGCGGGGCGGGCAGGGTGTGTTGGTCTTCGCGCAGCAAGCGGATTTCATCCAGGGTCACCCGCAGGTCGGCATAGATACCTTGCTCGGCGGCGCTGAGGTCGCGGCGGGCGTCGAGTTGGTTCGAGGCCAGGTGAGGGGCCTCTTCGGCTTTGCCATGCCACGCCACCACGGACCCGGCCACCAGCACGATGACCAGGCACAGCAACAACACATACAGGGTTTCATGACCCGCGCCGGCGGGACGGATGACTTGAGTCGTGGCGTTGCTCATGGGGCCTCGATGTCGGCTTGGTCGATTTCCACCACGTGGCCGGGGCCGGCGTCGAAGAGTACGTAGAATTCAGCGTTCGGTTTCTTGAAGGTCAGCTTCGAGTCGGCGCCGAGCTTGCCCGGGACGAGGATGGTTTCGTCATAACCGATCACGTCGAGGGTCACCCCCGGCGCACCGCTGCCGTCGGAAAAACCACCGGTGCATTGGATCTGCTCGGCGTCGATGGCCTTGCACTCGCACATCGGGTTGTGGGCCAGGACGCTGGTGCTTGCGCCCGCGCATAACAGCAGCGCCAGGCCCTTGGATAAGGCGCGAAGGGTCATGGTTTGGCTCCTTGATTTTTCAGCCAGGCAACAGTGGCCGGGGAGGCCTGGCTCAGGGGGATGGAAGCCTGATGCATCGAACCGTCCCAACCCTCCAGGGTTATCCACAGTTCGGCGTCGGGCTGGGTCTTTGCCGGGACGGGCAACAAGGCACCCATACGGTAGGGCGAGCCGAAGAAAATCACCCCGGCGGCCCTAAGGCTGCGAGGTTTGCCGATGCGCAGATAGGTGGCCTTGACCTGGCCGATACAGCTTTGGCACAGAGCCGCGTTGAAGTGTTTCATGGGGCCGGCAGGCCCTTGGATGCGTGGGGCTTCGTTGCGAAATTCCGCCAGGCGCAGGCTCCAGGGTCCGACCTGGACTTCGCCGACTTCCCGCTCGCCCAGCCCGGCATCACCGCGGAACAGCGCGGCTTCGGAGAGGTATTTAGGCATGAACCCCAGGGGGATCAGCAGCAACAGCACGTTGAGGTGGAAGCGCCATTTATGCCAGAACAGGCTCAGGCGCGACGGTGATGAAGCGGCATTGGATGGGGTCACAGGCTGCCCTCCGACGATTCGCGGTGGACGGACGGTTGCAATGCCTGCGTGAGGCGGGCGCCACGGGTAGGTTTCTGGCTACGCTTGAAGGCATTGGCGGTGGCCAGGGCCGTGCGTTTGGTCCAGATCAGCAGCCCGCTGAGGACCATCATGCTCATGATCAAACCGAAGAAAAACCAGATGAGCTTGATCCAGAGGCCGCCGAAATCCCCGGTGTGCAAGGGCCGCATGGATTCGGTGACGAACTCCAGGGTCGTGCGATCGGACAGCAGCCGCGAGGCGGCCACGTCACCGTTGTAGGGGTTGATGGTGGCAGTCTGGAACATCAGCGGATACCAGCCGCGGCCGCCGATTTCCAGATGGCTGTAGGCATTGGCGGGCAGGCTGATGAAACTTGCTTCCAGTCCCGGGATGCGTTGCTGGGCGATCTCGATGGCCCGGTCCAGGTTCAACAGCGGGGGCGGCAGGCCGTCGACGGACAACGGCACGTTTTCACGGGCCACCACCGGGATGCCCGGTTCGCTGGAAATGGAGATCTGGTTGTCGCCCAGCAAGGCCTGGATCAGGAACCAGGTGCCGGTGACGGAGATGACCGCGATGAACCAGATCGACCAGATCCCGCTGAGCCGGTGGAAATCACCCCAGAAAATCCGCGCGCCATGGCGGATTCGCAGGGTCGGACGCAAGAAGCCTTTCCAGAAACGCTTGTAGACCACCAGCCCCGTCACCAGTGACGCGAGCAACGGCAGGCCCAGGAACGACACCAGGTACCAGCCCCAGCTGTAGCCGTTGGTGAACGGCACCAGCCACCAGCCATGCAGGGCGCGGGTGAAGGCCTGGAAGTTGACCGTCGGCGCCGAGCCCTGGATGGCGCCGCTGTACGGGTTGACGTAGACCGTGTCGGGACGTCCGTCAGGGTAGGTCACGCCGACTTCCAGGGCAAAATGCGACTCGTCCGGGCGAATGATGTTTTGCACCTGGGTTTGCGGCTGGGCCTGCTTGATCGCGCTGATGATCTGGTCGTAGCTGAGCAGCGCGGCATCGTCCGAGGGCTTGCTGGCGCGCATCTCAGGGTTGACGAGCCAGACGATCTCCTGGCTGACCACCGCCAGGGTGCCGGTGACACAGACAATGAGCACGAAGAACCAGATGGGCAATGCCAGCCAGCTATGGACCAGGAACCAGAGTTTGGAGCGGGATTTCTTCGACATGATTGAACGTCTTGATTCGATGAAAGGTTCCGTATTACGGGCTTCGTAATACCCGTGAACCCAAAAAGCAGGCCGTGGCTTTTGCCGACGCGGTCTGCTGCATCTAATTAAGACGAACGAGCGATCCCAATCCTGAAGGGAAAGATGAAAGAAAATGTTTCGCGTGGTAGGAGCTGCCGAAGGCTGCGATCTTTTGATCTTTTGATCTTTTGATCTTTCGCTTGAGACTCAAGTGTCTGGGGAAAGATCGCAGCCTCGTTGCACTCGGCAGCTCCTACAGGGGGCGAACCAGTGATTACCAGTCAAGTCAGCCTTGTTGAAATATCTCCCTGGCCCGTTGCTCGATCTGTTCCTGGCTCAGATCCTCTTTGTGTGTCGCCAGGAACCATAGATGCCCATAGGGATCCTTCAAGGTGCCGGTGCGATCCCCATAGAACTGGTCCTTGACCTCGGAAATCACCGTGCCGCCCGCGGCAATGGCCTGGGCGAATGCGCTGTCCACATCTTCGACATAGAGATGCAGGCCGACCGATGGCGATGTGTCCGGGTTACTCAGCGGGCCTTGATCGCAAGGGGTGCCGAGCATGATCGGATATCCGTTGATCCGCAGTTCGGCATGCCCGATGCCGCCATCGGGCATGGCCAGGCGCATGACCTCGGTGGCATTGAAGGCTTTTTTATAGAAGTCGATGGCTTCGGCGGCTTTTTGAATGCCAAGGTAAGGCGTGATGTTATGGAAACCTTCGGGAATAGCGTTGACGCCCATGACGTTTCTCCTTTTGTTATGGGAGGCGAAGAGAGTCTTCGTCGATTTGCGCCCCTCCACTATAGGCCTGCGAGCCTGGGTGGGCGTGGAGCCCGACGAACGCTTCAGGGCTGTTCCAGCAGATGGGCTCCCGGCCCGTGCTGGCCCAGCACATCGCCCTGATTGCGCAGCGGACACGCTTCCATCGACAGGCATCCACAGCCAATGCAGCCGTTGAGTCGATCACGCAGCGCCATCAATTGGCTGATGCGCTCGTCCAGGTCCCGGCTCCACTGCGCCGACAAGGTCTGCCAGTCGGCGGCCGTTGGGGCACGGTTGTCCGGCAGTTTTTTCAACGCCTCGCCGATCTCCGCCAAGGGAATGCCCAGGCGCTGGGCGACCTTGATCAGTGCCACGCGGCGCAATACCGCCCGTGGATAACGACGTTGGTTGCCCTGATTGCGCGTGCTTTTGATCAGCCCCTTGGATTCGTAGAAGTGCAGGGCAGTCACCGCCACGCCGCTGCGGGCGGCCACTTGGCCGACGGTGAGTTCCTTGTGGACATCGATTTGCGCCATCGCCTCAATTCACTGCTTGACCTTGACTTAACTAGAGGTTTTACCCTGCACGCCTTCGGATCGCAAGATCCGCCTGACCTGCATAGGGGACCTTTCATGCAATCGCCAAGGAACAATCGCAGTTTCACCCAACTGATGGAATTCGACATCGAACCTCAATGGCAGCAGGCGCTGGTCACGGCCTTGTCGGAACAGACCGAGCGCCTGGCCCGGGACCACCAGGGTTTCCTGAGTGCGAGTATCCAGGCCAGCGAGGATGGTCGGCGCGTGCTCAACTATTTGCAGTGGCAAACCCGCGAGGCCGGCGAGGCGGCGCTTCGAAGCTTCGATAGTGGCGACTCGGGTTTCTGGCGGCTGATCCAGGTTCATCGAGCCAAAGCCGTCACATTCGGCTCGTTCCAGGTGCTACGCAACATTGAGCGCAGCCTGGACAACGCGCTGCATTGCCAGTTGGTCGATTAAGCGCAACGGCTGATCCAAGTAGGCAATACCCACTATCGAGAGGGTTGATTTCTGCAGCGCAAGGCCGGCGGGTAGCCTTTGTTCATCGCCCAACTCCAGAACACCGGACACCTGCCATGAACCGTACCTTAGCTGTTTTGCTGCTGTTGGCCGCCACCCTCTTGGGCGGCTGCGCCAGCTCCTCCCCGGAGCTGCGCCCCTACACCGCCGACGAGACTCGCGAGCTGGCCCTTGAAGCCTTGAATCGCCGAGGCCTTTCGTTCGAGGAGTACCACGCAAAGAAAGCCGAGCTGCTCGGCTCGTCACCGAAAAACGTGGGGTTCGACGATCAAGGCCAGATGAGCGCCGAGCAGGTCGTGCAACAGCCAGGCCGGTCAAGCTAAGGACTGTACCGCTCAAAGTTTTGCCTAACTGTCCGTGGGTTTGGGCCAGGACGTGGGGTAGGGTCGTGACTTGACTGACCGCCCCTGATGGACTGACCTGACATGACCCTTTCGCTTGACCTGCTGCTGGGCTTCGCCCTGTTTGCCCTGGTGACTTCGATCACGCCCGGCCCTAACAACACCATGTTGTTGGCCTCGGGTGTCAATTTCGGTTTCAACCGCACCATTCCGCACATGCTGGGCATTACCTGCGGCTTCTTTTCCCTGGTGCTGGCGGTAGGCCTTGGCCTGGGTGCGGTGTTCCAGACATATCCACTGCTCTATACCGCGCTGCGCTACATCGGCGCCGCATACCTGTTGTACCTGGCGTGGAAAATTGCCCACTCCGGTCCGGTTTCGGACAGCCAGCCGGGGAACAATACGCCGATCAGCTACTGGGGCGCCGCGGCGTTCCAATGGGTCAATCCCAAGGCCTGGATCATGGCCATCGGTGCCATCAGCACCTACACGCCACTTCAAGGCTACTTCTTCAATGTGCTGGTGATTGCGGCGGTGTTTGCCTTGATCAACCTGCCAAGCGTGAGCCTGTGGGTGGTGTGCGGCAGCCTGTTGCGCAACCTGTTGCGGGACCGTCGCTGGTTGCGCGTGTTCAACTGGGGCATGGCGCTGTTGTTGGTCGCTTCGATGTATCCGTTGCTGCTCGAAAGCATCAGTTGAGGGCTGAGCTTCGACGCGATGCCTGCTAAGCTCGCTGTTCAGGAGCGTTCCTACGCACTTTTAAACGAAGTCCGACTTCTTTAAGGTCTTTGATCAGGTATTGCTAGTCTCGAACCCAACGAGGGCGCCTGATCCCGGAGCAGGCTCTGCGAGTTTCCTATGAATAAACGTCCTTTGTATTTCGATTATGCCGCCACCACGCCGGTGGATGAGCGGGTCATCCGAGTCATGGTCGAGTGCCTGGGTTTTGACGGCAACTTTGGCAACCCGGCTTCCAGTTCCCACGCCTTCGGCCAGGAGGCCCGGCGCTCGGTGGAGCGTGCCCGCCAGCAGGTGGCGCAATTGGTGGGGGCCCAGCCCGAACAGATCGTCTGGACGTCCGGCGCCACCGAATCCAACAACCTGGCCCTCAAGGGTGTGGCCCAGTCACGCGGTGCTTGCGCCGGCCACATCATCACCAGCCTGATCGAGCACAAGGCGATTCTCGATACGGCGCACCAACTCGAAGAGAGCGGCGTCGCGGTCACCTGGTTGGCGCCGGACGCCGAGGGGCTGGTCAGCCCACAGGCGGTTCGCGAGGCGTTGCGTGAAGACACGTTCCTGGTGTCGCTGATGCTGGTGAACAACGAACTGGGCACCGTCAACGACGTCATCGCCATCGGCGAGATCGTTCGCCAGCACGGTGCGTTGTTTCATGTGGACGCCGCCCAAGGCGCCGGCAAGGTACAGATCGACCTGTCCCACTGGCCGGTGGACCTGATGTCTTTTTCCGCGCATAAAATCTACGGCCCCAAGGGCATCGGTGCGCTCTACGTCGGCGACCGTGCCCGGCCACGGCTGTCGGCGCAGATTCATGGCGGTGGCCATGAGGGCGGTTTGCGCGCCGGGACCCTGGCGACCCACCAGATTGCCGCCATGGGCGCCGCATTCGAATTGGCAGCCACGGCATTCGACGAAGAACTCGCTAAAGTCGCCCGATTGCGCAATCGTTTGCTCGAGCCGCTGCTGGCCTTGCCCGGAGTGTGTATAAACGGCAGTGCAAGCTGCCGGATTCCCCACACCCTGAGCCTGACGTTCAACGAAGGTGAGTTCAATCCGGCGACATTGGGCGCATCGATTGCGTTTTCCGCGACCTCGGCCTGCAATTCGGCGCAGAACACGCCGTCCCACGTGCTGCTGGCCCTGGGTCACGATGCCCGGGCGGCCGGGCGGACCATTCGCTTGAGCTTGGGGCGCTTTACCACCGAGCAGGATATCGATGAGGCGGTGCGGTTGATCAAGGCCGCGTGCGCGACTGCGCCGGCATTCTGGGTCACCACTCAATAAGCCGTCTTCGGCATCGAACAACAATTTCAATGAGCAGGAGAAACAATGAGCACCGAGCCTTTGCCCCATGGACTGGTTCCCCAGCGTCTGGCCCGAATCCGCCAACTGATGAGCCGAGAGGGCGTTCACGCATTGCTGGTGCCATCGGCCGACCCGCATCTGTCTGAATACCTGCCGGGTTATTGGCAGGGACGACAATGGTTGTCGGGGTTCCATGGCTCGGTGGGTACCTTGATCGTAACCGGCAGTTTCGCCGGTGTCTGGGCTGACAGCCGTTATTGGGAGCAGGCGACCAAGGAGCTGGAGGGCAGCGGTATCGAGTTGGTCAAGCTCATTCCGGGCCAGTCCGGTCCGCTGGACTGGCTGGCCGAACAAACGCCCGAGGGCGGGGTGGTCGCGGTCGATGGTGCAGTCATGGCCGTGGCCTCGGCCCGCACCCTGGGCGGCAAGCTCGCCGAACGCGGCGCGCGGTTGCGCACCGACATAGACCTGCTCAAGGAAGTCTGGACCGATCGCCCGAGTTTGCCGGATCAACCGGTCTACGCCCATTTGCCGCCCCAGGCGACCGTCAGCCGCGTCGAAAAGCTCGCCAAGTTGCGCGAATCCCTCCAGGAGCGTGGTGCCGACTGGCATTTCATCGCCACGCTGGACGACATCGCCTGGTTGTTCAACCTGCGCGGTGCGGATGTGTCGTTCAACCCGGTGTTCGTCTCCTTTGCCTTGATTAGCCAGCAGCAGGCAACGCTGTTCGTGGCCCTGGACAAGGTTGACGCACCGTTGCGGGCCGTTCTGGCGCAGGACGGCGTGACCCTGCGTGATTACAGCGAAGCCGCCGCCGCGTTGCGTGAAGTGCCGGACGGCGCGAGCCTGCAGATCGATCCGGCGAGGGTGACGGTCGGCTTGCTGGATAACCTGGGCAGCGGCGTGAAGCTGGTCGAAGGCCTGAATCCAACGACGCTGGCTAAATCGCGCAAAAGCCTGGCCGACGCCGAGCACATCCGTCGCGCCATGGAGCAGGACGGCGCGGCGCTCTGTGAGTTTTTCGCCTGGCTGGAAGGGGCCTGGGGCCGCGAGCGCATCACCGAGCTGACCATCGACGAGCACCTGACCGCCGCCCGCACGCGCCGGCCAGACTTCGTCTCCCTGAGTTTCAACACCATCGCTGCCTTTAACGCCAACGGCGCGATGCCTCATTACCACGCGACGGAAGAAGCCCATGCGGTCATCGAAGGTGATGGCCTGTTGCTGATCGATTCCGGCGGCCAGTACTTGGGAGGCACCACGGACATCACCCGTATGGTGCCGGTCGGAACACCCACCGCTGAGCAGAAACGTGATTGCACGCGCGTGCTCAAGGGGGTGATTGCCCTGTCCCGGGCCAAATTTCCGCGGGGTATTCTTTCGCCCTTGCTCGATGCCATTGCTCGGGCGCCGATCTGGGCGGAGCAGGTCGATTACGGCCACGGCACCGGCCATGGCGTAGGCTATTTCCTCAATGTCCACGAAGGCCCGCAGGTGATTGCCTATCAAGCCGCTGCCGCGCCGCAAACGGCGATGCAGGCCGGGATGATCACCTCGATCGAACCGGGCACTTATCGTCCCGGCCGCTGGGGTGTGCGCATCGAGAACCTGGTGTTGAACCGCGAAGCCGGAAGCAGCGAGTTCGGTGAGTTCCTTAAGTTCGAAACCCTCACCCTGTGCCCGATCGACACCCGCTGCCTGGAACCTTCGCTGCTGACCCAGGATGAAAAAGACTGGTTCAACGCCTACCATGCCGAGGTTCAGCGTCGATTGAGCCCATTGCTGGACGGTGACGCACTGCAATGGCTCAACACCCGGACGATGGCGATCTGATCTATAGGATCAGGCGAGGGCTTCACGGACGAAGTCCAGCCGATCCTGGCCGAAAAACAGCTCGTCGCCGACAAACATGCTCGGGGCGCCAAATATGCCCCGGCCGATGGCTGCTTCGGTGGCGCTCTTGAGTGCTTGTTTAACCTGCTCGTCGTTCGTCAGGGCCAGCACGTAGTCGGCGTCGAAACCGCCTTCGTTCAGGACCGATGCGACCGTCGCCGGGTCATTGAGGTTGCGGGCGTCCACCCAAAAGGCGCGGAACAGGCAATCGACGAATGCCTCGAAGCGTTCGGGGTGGCGCAGTTGCATGCCGGTCACTGCGCGCATCAGCAACAGTGTGTTGACGGGAAAGTGTGGATTGAACTGGAACGCGACGCCGTAGCGTTTGGCGAAGCGATTCAGATCCTTGAATAGGTAAGGGTTCTTGGCCGGCACTGTTGCCGGCGATGCGTTGCCGGTCGCCTTGAAGACGCCCCCCAATAACATCGGACGGTAGATCAACTGGCTGTTTGTCTGTGCACACAGCGTTGGCAGCTGGGTGTAGGCCAGGTACGTCGTCGGACTGCCCAGATCGAAGTAAAACTCCACGGATTTGCTCATGGTAACTGTGCTCTTGTTGTTATGAGGGGAGGGGTTACCAGCGTTCGCTCCAGGGGCGCAGGTCCAGCTCGAAGGTCCAGGCGTCGCGGGGTTGGCTGTGCAGGTACCAATAATTGTCGGCAATGTGTTCGGGGTTCAGGATGCCGTCCTGATCCTTGGTGGCATACTTTTCCGGGAAGTTATCGCGGATGAAGTCGGTGTCGATAGCGCCGTCCACCACCACATGAGCCACATGGATATTCAGCGGCCCCAGTTCACGGGCCATGCTTTGGGCCAGCGCCCGAATGCCATGCTTGGCCCCCGCGAATGCGGCGAACCCCGAAGCGCCGCGTAATCCCGCTGTTGCCCCGGTAAACAGGATTGTCCCGCGCTGGCGCTTGACCATGCGCTTGGCCACTTCCCGTGCATTGAGAAAGCCTGAGAAGCAGGCCATTTCCCAGATCTTGAAATACTTGCGCGCGGTTTCTTCAAGGATGCTGCAGGGGACGTTGGCGCCGATGTTGAACACAAAGGCTTCGATCGGGCCGATCTGGTTCTCGATTTGCTCGATGAGTGCGATCACGTCGTCTTCTTTGCGTGCATCACAGGCGAACCCGTGGGCTTCGCCGCCTTCGGCGCGGATGCCGTTGACCAGCGGCTCGAGTTTATCGGCGCTGCGACGGGTCACACAGGCCACGTAACCTTCCTCGGCGAAGCGTCTGGCGATCGCTCCGCCAGTGGCATCGCCTGCGCCAACAACCAGTACGACCTTCTTGTTATTCATGGTTAGCCTCATTGGTAAACGATCGTTAACTAAACGGACGTTATGCTAAGATCCGGCAAGCGTCAAGGTGAGCGATCAGGGGCAGGACCATGCGATATTCAGCCAATCACAAAATGGAAACCCGCGAGAAACTGCTCGCCAGCAGTGCCGTATCCGCCAAGAAATCAGGTTTCTCCACGGTCGGTGTCGATGGCCTGATGAAAGCGATCGGGTTGAGCGGCGGCGCGTTCTACAGCCACTTCTCATCCAAGGATGAGCTGTTCAAGGCCATTGTTGAGCGGGAACTGGCCCAAAGCCTCGACCGCTTGAGCGGCGACGGCGCCATGGACTCGATGAAACTGGAGCGCTGCCTCAAGCAATACTTGAGCATGAGCCATGTCGAGCAGCCCGAGGCAGGGTGTGCGTTGCCGGTACTGGGCGCTGAGATCGCACGATCAGATGCCCAAGTGAGGGAGGCGGCGCAAACGTGGATCTGCCGTTTGCATGAAAGTTGGGCGCGGATATTGGGAAGCGACAGCCTGGCCTGGGCCATTCTGTCTCAATGCGTGGGGGCATTGGTGGTTGCGCGGATGTTGGTCTCGCCGCAGGTCCAGCGTGACGTCCTCAGGTCCAGCCATGAGGAAATCAGTCGTCGAATGGCCGAACAAGGGCTCGACTAAGGTCGCTTATTTGCAGATGACAATCATGCTGCGGCTGGTATAGCCGGCGGGGTTGAGGCCGAAGGGATAATCCCCGGGTTCTTCGACGGCGTCGCCGGACTTGGCAATGACCTTGTAACCCTTGGGAGCGCATGAGTTGGCGGCGCTGGCGGCGCACTGGTCCCAGGATGAGGACAGGCCGGAGCAGTTGATGTGCAGGCCTTTTTTGCCGCGCTTGACTTCTGTTTTCGATGTCGCCGCACAGCCCGCTACTGCAAGTACGGCGATCAGTATCAAAATTCGTTTCATTCCCGTCCTTATAATCGCCGCGGATCTTGTGTCCGCGTACGATCGTGTTCGCTCTTGCGTAAAGCGTTCATGACGTCCTGTATGAAAAAATCCATGTCTGACATTAGGTTACGGACCTAAACATGGCCTAAATGCGCGGCAAATACCAGAGCTTCGTTAAATCCTGCTTCAATCTGCCGCGACGGCAGGCTTTGCCGTATTAGCCATGGTCAGCGTTGCACCCACCGACGCGAGGATGATGCAGGTGATGGCCATCCACTGGGCCAGGGACAAGTACTCCTGGAGAAAGACGAGCCCCGACAAGGCTGCGATTGCCGGTTCGATGCTCATCAGGGTGCCGAAGGTACGGGCAGGCATTCGAGTCAGGGAAATCATTTCCAATGTATAGGGCAGGGCTGTGGACAGGATGGCGACGCCGATGGCGATTGGAATCAGGCTCGGTGTGAGCAGTGCGGCGCCCGCGTGGACAATGCCGATGGGCGCGACGAACAGGGCCGCGATCATGACCCCCAGTGCAGCGGTCTGCACACCATTGTCCGCACCGGCTTTCTGGCCAAACAGGATGTACAACGCCCAGCAGAAACCGGCACCGAGTGCGTAGCCGGCACCCACCAGGTCGATACTGGCGCTGGTCGCGCCGGTCGGTATGAGCAGCAACAGACCCACCACTGCCAGGGCAATCCAGAGAAAGTCGATGGCCCGGCGCGAGGCGTAAATGGCGACTGCCAGAGGCCCGGTGAATTCCAATGCAACGGCGATGCCCAGCGGAACGGTACGAACTGACATATAGAAGAGGAAATTCATGCCGCCCAGTGCCATCCCATAGACGATCACCGTGCGCAGGGACTGGGCGGTGAGCTTGGCGCGCCAGGGGCGTAGCATCAACAGCATGATGAGGCTGGCAAAGATGAGTCGCAGCGTCGTCGTGCCTTGTGCGCCCACTACCGGGAACATGCTTTTGGCGAGGGAAGCCCCCGCTTGAATGGAAGCCATGGCTATTAATAGCAAGGCAACCGGGTACAGGGTGGAAGCCAGGTTGCGATGTGAGAGGGGGGTCATTGCGAAGTGTCGTCCAGAGTAAGTGCGGAGAAGCTGAGTTGAGCAGTATATTGCGCATATGCAGCGATTCCGTCTATATAGCGGCCCTATTTAAGTGCCGTCTCGACGCGTTAGATAGAAAAATCAAATTAAGGGTTGACGGCAGATTCTGGAAGTCTATAATTCGCCCCACTTCCGGCGCAGTCGAAACGGAAAACTCCTTGAGATTCA
>NZ_JABAEE010000086.1:0-9495 GCF_023701885.1 Pseudomonas sp. CG7
GACTGGCCCGATGCCGGGCAAATCGACCGCTGTGTACGCGACTTGGGGACGTCGGCGTGGAAGCAGCAGGCATTCGCCCGATTCCCAACCTGGATGTGGCGCAATTGCGAAGTCCAAGGCTTCGTCCGTTGGTTGCGAGATTACAATCTGGAGCAGCCCATGGGGCAGAGGGTGGAGTTTCGCGGCTTGGACGTCTACAGCCTGCGTCACTCCATCGATGAGGTGCTGAACTACCTGGATACCAGCCATCCGGACATGGCCCGTGATGCCCGTCACCGTTATGGCTGCCTCACGCCCTGGCACGACGACCCGGCGCTGTATGGTCATTTCACCGAGCGCGGCAACCTGGCGACGTGTGAAGACGCCGTGGTCGAGCAGCTCAACAGCTTGTTGGCCAAACGCCTGGATCCGATGATCAGTGATGATGAGGCCTTCTTCAGCGCCACCCAGAACGCCCGGGTCGTGCGCTCCGCCGAACAGTACTACCGGGCCATGTACCGCGGCGGCAAGTCATCGTGGAACCTGCGGGACCGGCACATGTTCGACACCCTTCAAACCTTGTTGGAGCATCGGGGCACTGATGCGAAGGCGTTGGTCTGGGCGCATAACTCCCACATCGGCAATGCCGCCGCGACACGCATGGGCTGGGAAGGGGAGTTTAATATTGGTCAGCTATGCCGCATGGCTTATGGCCGCAGCGCGGTGTTGCTGGGCATGGGCACCGACCGTGGCAGTGTCGCGGCGGCGGACGACTGGGATGCGCCGATGAAGATCAAACAGGTGCGGCCAGCGCTGCCCGGCAGTTGGGAGCACCAATTCCTCCAGGCCGGGGTTCATGCCTCGTTGACGCAATGGCGCACCCATCCTGACGAGGCGCTCCTGGACGCGCTGTCCGAACCCCTGCTCGAACGCGCGATTGGTGTGATCTACCGCCCTGAAACCGAGCGTCAGAGCCATTATTTCGAAGCGGTGCTGGCGGAACAGTTCGACGCCTGGCTCTGGTTCGAACAGAGCGAAGCCGTTACGCCATTGCCGGCGCCGCAGGTCCTGGAGCACGAGGAGGATACGTTCCCGTTTGGCCTCTGAACGCTGTGCAGGGCGGTTGCGCAATGAACGTGCTCGCCTAAGCTTCAAGGCAGGCAGGCGCAGTATCGGGCGACGCTCGCGGAACAATCGCCGCCCTGTGCAATCAGTACAGCGTAACTATCAAAAGGAGAGGCGCATGCTCATTCGGTCGTTGACCTTCGCTACCTTGCTGGCCATCGCCGGCCCCCTGTTCGCTGCCGATGGCGACTCCCCTCTGGTGGCGGAAGTCGGCAAGTCACGTTCCCTGATCGTCATTGCGCCCAGCACGGTCGATCCGGCCTGGATCAACCTGAAAAAGGCCTTGGATGAACCGGCGGGCAAGCAGGGTTTTTCCGAGCGCAACATGGTGCTCTACACCGTGCTCAATACCATCGGCCAGCGCGATGGCAAGGACCTGGACCCGCAAAGCACCATGGCACTGATTCGCTCCCTCAAGCTGGGCGCCGGTGCCCAGACCAAGATCATCCTGGTCGGCAAGGACGGGGAAAAGAAACTCGAGCATTCCGGCGCGATTGAATTGGAGGACCTCTTCGCCACTGTCGATAAACTCCCCGTCGCGGAAAAAGAAGCAACGCCACCAGCGCCCCCTCCCACGCCCGAGCCTGCACCGGCCAAGGATGCGAAAGGCACCAAGCCTGGCAAGGCCGCCAAGCCGGCGGCGGCGCCGAAGCCATTGGAGGATTGACTCCCGCTAGCGCCGAGGCCGCTTTGTGGCAAGGGAGCTTGCTCCCGCTGGGCTGCGCAGCAGCCCTTTGCTTTTTTTCAATGGATTATCGAATGACTGGTTTGGGGCCGCTGCGCGACCCAGCGGGAGCAAGCTCCCTCGCCACAGAGAAACTCATCACCCCGAGGCGTCATGAGTTATTGGTGTTCCAACGCCATCAGGATCCGATGCGCCGCCTTCACCCGTTCCTCGATCGGGTAGTTCTTGTTGGCAAGCATGACGATCCCCATGTCCTTTCCAGGCACGAACGCCGCGTACGCGCCAAAACCGTTGGTGGAGCCGGTCTTGTTGATCCAGGCGCCGTCTGGCGCTGGGAGGGGCGGGGCCAGGGGTTCGACTTTTTGAGGCGTCAGGGCCATCTGCGGTGTGTTGCCGGCGAGCAGGTCATCCAAGCTGAACGGCGCGGGGTAGAACTCCCAGCCCAGTCCCTGGTTCATCCCGCCAACGCTGTAGAAACCGGTATGGGTCGTGGCGATGGCCTGCTTCAAATCCGCGTCCAGTTTTTCAGGTCGCAGGTTGGCCTCGATGAAACGAAGCAGGTCCGACGAGCTGGTTTTCACCCCGTAAGCCTCGGCGTCCAGGGCGCCAGGGCCGACCCGCACGGGCTTGCCGTCTTTTGCATAGCCTTGGGCGTATCGGTCCATCTGATCCTGCGGTACCCGGACATAGCTGTGCTTGAGGCCCAACCCTGGCATCAGCGTGCGCTCCATCACTTCGTCAAAAGGTTGCCCCAGGCTGCGGGCCGCCAGATAACCGAACAGGCCGATGCTCGGGTTTGAATAAAGTCGCTGGGTGCCGGCCGGGTAGAGCGGCTTCCAGGTCTTGAAATAACTGAACATCCGGTCCGGATGATCCGCCTCGTCGGGAAACTGCAAGGGCAGGCCGCCAGCGGTGTAGGTAACGAGATCGAGCAGGCGGCTGCCCTCCAAGGCGCTGCCGCGCAGCTCGGGCGCAAAGCGACTGGCCGGATCCGTCAGGGACAGTTTGCCCCGGGCCTGGGCATAGGCACCGAGGGTGGCGGTGAAGGTCTTGCTGACCGAGCCGATTTCGAAAAGGGTCTGGTCGGTGACCGGCTTTTTCGTGTCCTTGGCGGCCACGCCGTAGTTGAAATAATGCCGTTGGCCGTTGTAGGTGATCGCCACGGCCATGCCGGCGATGTCCTGTTGTTTCATCAGTGGCTGGATGACGGCATTGACCGTGTCTTCAATGGGCTCCTGGGCAAAGCCTGTGGACGTCCCGCAGGCCAGGAGAAGAGTCCCGGCGAGTATCGATCTGGCAATGTGCATGGTGCAGCGCTCTCGTTGGTCTTCCTGAAGGAGGGCAATCTAGGGCGTTTTGGGCTGTCCGGCAATCCGAGGCTATCGGGCTGCGGCATGTTTCTGAGCAATCTGACGGAGCCGCGGGAACCTTCCCACAAACGGCCCGGTTGCCCCCGTGACCGGACCTCAAGCCAAACCACACAAAGCGGCGGCTGCCGGGTAAACTTGCGCTCTTTCTAAAGGAGTTCACATGAGTTACTACCAGCCCGGCATTCTCGCCACCCCTGTTCCGCCTCAGGCCCGTCATTTGTTTTTTGCCTTGGAATCGGTCGAGGCACTGCCGGCTGCGCTAGACAAGCTCCTGTTGCTGCTCGATGGCCGGGCCGTGGTTGGCTTCGGCGAATCGCTGGTCCAGGCGCTAGGCGCCGAGGTCGATGGCCTGCGGGCTTTTCCTGCGTTGGCCGGCGTCGGCGTGGACAACCCCTCGACCCAGCATGCACTGTGGTGCTGGTTGCACGGTGAAGACCGCGGCGAGCTGATGCACCGCAGTCGCGCCATCGAAGCGGTGCTGGCCCCGGCACTGCGCCTGGTGCAGATGAACGAAACCTTCCGCCACATGACCGGCCACGACTTGACCGGCTATGAAGACGGCACCGAAAACCCCCACGACGAAGCGGCCGTCGCCGCCGCCCTGGCCCCGGGTGCCGATGGGCTGCGCGGAGGCAGTTTCGCCGCGATCCAGCAGTGGCAGCACGACCTGGACGGTTTCGCGGCGATGCAGCCCCATGAGCGCGACAACATCATGGGCCGGCGCCTGAGCGACAACGAAGAACTCGACGACGCGCCGGAATCGGCCCACGTCAAGCGCACCGCCCAGGAGAGCTTCGCCCCGGAGGCCTTCGTGGTCCGGCGTTCCATGCCTTGGATCGAAGGCGACCGCGCCGGGCTGATGTTCCTGGCGTTCGGTTTCTCCCTTGACGCCTTCGAGGCGCAATTGCGGCGCATGAGTGGCCTGGAAGATGGCATTACCGACGGTCTGTATCGCATGAGCCGCCCGATCACCGGCGGCTATTACTGGTGCCCGCCGCTGTTGGAAGGACGCCTGGATCTGCGCGCCCTGGCCCGGTAGACGCAGCGGTATGTGCAAAGCGTGACGCGAACGCTATTCTTGGGCCGCACGTCTATCCGTGGAAGGGAGAAGCAAGCGTGGATAAAGTCATCGTCATCACCGGTGGCGGCCGCGGAATTGGGGCGGCCACGGCGCTGTTGGCTGCCGAAGCGGGCTATCGGATCTGCATCAATTACCAGTCTGATGAAAGTGCCGCGCAAGAGGTGCTCGAACAGGTTCGGGCCAAGGGCGCACAGGCAATTGCCGTGCGGGCCGACGTGAGCATTGAAGATGAAGTCATCGGCCTGTTCAATCGGGTGGATGCCGAACTGGGACGTGTCACCGCCCTGGTGAATAACGCCGGTACGGTTGCCCATAAGTCCCGACTCGATGAAATGTCCGAATTCCGCATCCTCAAGATACTGAAGACCAACGTGCTGGGGCCGATCCTGTGCGCCAAGCACGCGGTGCTGCGCATGTCGCCCAAACATGGCGGGCAGGGCGGCAGCATCGTCAACGTCTCGTCGGTGGCCGCCCGCCTGGGCTCGCCGGGAGAATACGTCGACTACGCGGCCTCCAAGGGCGCGCTGGACACCTTCACCGTCGGCCTGTCCAAGGAAGTGGCCGGCGAAGGCATTCGCGTCAATGCGGTGCGTCCCGGCTATATCTATACCGATTTCCACGCCCTGAGCGGCGACCCGGATCGGGTCAGCAAGCTGGAGTCGGCGATTCCCATGGCCCGTGGCGGGCGTCCGGATGAAGTGGCCGAGGCGATTATCTGGCTGCTGTCGGACAAGGCTTCGTATGCGACCGGGACGTTTGTGGATCTGGGGGGCGGGCGCTGAGTCCTGGAGTGCGGGTCGCCTGTTCTGCCGCCATCGCGAGCAGGCTCGCTCCCACAGTGGATTTGCGTAGAGACGAATATCTCAGGAACTCAGCAGATCTCATGTGGGAGCGAGCCTGCTCGCGATGGGGCAATAACAGACACCCCACTATCAAAACGACCGGATAATCCGCCCCAACGTCTCCATGGCCTTTTCCGAGGCTTCGGTCCACGGGCTGCCATAGTTCAAGCGGATGCAATTCCTGAAGCGCCGGGTCGGTGAAAAGATCGGGCCCGGGGCAATGCTGATGCCTTGGGCCAGGGCCATCTGGAACAGTTTCAGCGAATCCATCTGCTCGGGCAGCTCCAGCCACAGGAAGTAGCCGCCCGCGGGCTGGCTGACCCGGGTCTGGGCCGGGAAATAGCGGGCGATGGCGGCAAGCATCGCGTTTTGCTGTTCTTCCAGGGCGTAGCGCAGTTTGCGCAGGTGACGGTCGTAGCCACCGTGTTGCAGGTAGTCGGCAATGGCGGCCTGGGCCGGCATCGAGGCGCACAGCGAGGTCATGAGCTTGAGCCGTTCGATCTTCTGCGCGTAGCGCCCGGCGGCGACCCAGCCGATGCGATAACCCGGGGCCAGGCTCTTGGCGAACGAACCGCAATGCATCACCCATCCTTCAGTGTCGAACGCCTTGGCGGGCTTGGGCGCCTGCTGGCCGTAATAAAGTTCGGCGTAGACGTCGTCCTCGATCAGCGGCACCTGATGGCGACGCAGCAACGCCACCAGCGCCTGTTTCCGTTCCTCGGGCATGGTCGCGCCCATGGGGTTCTGAAAACTGGTCATGCACCAGCAGGCCTTGATCGGGTGACGCTCCAGCGTCTGCTCCAGCACGTCCAGGTCGATGCCGTCGCGCGGGTGGACCGGAATCTCCACCGCCTTGAGCTTGAGCCGTTCCAGTACCTGCAGGCTGGCATAAAATGCCGGCGCCTCGATCGCCACCAGGTCGCCGGGCTCGGTCACGGCTTGGAGGCACAGGTTCAAGGCTTCCAGGGCACCGTTGGTGACCAGCAGTTCTTCCATGGGCAGCATCAGCCCGCCAACCATGTAGCGCAGGGCGATCTGGCGACGCAGTTGCGGATTGCCCGGTGACATGTCCGTGACCACCACCCGCGGGTCCATGTCCCGTGTTGCACTGGACAGCGAGCGGGACAGCCGTTGCAACGGGAACAGCGTCGGGCTGGGGAATGCCGAGCCGAACGGTACGGTGTTCGGGTCCTTGATCGAATCCAGGACTGAAAACACCAGCTCGCTGACGTCGACTTCGGTGGACTCGTGCACTTGGCTGCTGATCGCCGGCTCGGAAAACGGGCTCGGTGCATGGGTGTTGACGAAGTAGCCGGAGCGCGGCCGGGCCCGGATCATGCCGCGTCGCTCCAACAGGTAATAGGCCTGGAACACCGTGGACGGGCTGACGCCGTAGGTCTGGCTGGCGTAGCGCACCGACGGCACGCGCTGGCCCGGCCCCAGCATGCCCGAGCGGATCAGTTCAGCGATGTCGTCGGCGAATTTCTCGTAGCGTTTCATGGTGGGCCCAGTGACATTTGTGAACTTGACTGTGGGAGCGAGCTTGCTCGCGATCGCGGTGGCATATCCAACATTGATGCAAACTGACCCACTGCTATCGTCGGAACGCCGCCCGGAGCAAGCTCGCTCCCACAGTTACCCTGCATCTTAAAGCTTCACCGATTCATCGGTGCGACAAAACGGCTCTTGGCCACGCTGTAGTTGTCGGGCTCGTCACTGTCGGCGACCTTGAAGGTCATTTCCAGGGAACCTTTGCCGGGCCGTTCGCTGAGCATCGCCACCGACACCGGGACATCGACGATTTCCCCCGGGGCCAGGCTCAACCGGGTCTTGCCCTGCAGGACGAAGCCGTCGCCGTCCACCAGGGACAGCTGATAGGCCTGGCGCTGCTGGGTCTTGTTGATGATTTTCAGGCTGTAGATATTCTCGATCTGGCCGGCGCTGTTTTCGCGGAACAGGCCGCGGTCCTTGCTGACGTCCAGCGACACCATGGGCCGTTGCACCAGCGCCACGGCCAGCGCGCCGATCATCACCAGGAGCACGGCGGTATAGCCGATCAGTCGCGGGCGCAGCAGGTGAGTCTTGCCCCCCTGCAATTGATGTTCGGAGGTGTATTTGATCAGGCCACGGGCGTAACCCATCTTGTCCATGATCGAGTCGCAGGCATCGATGCAGGCCGCGCAGCCAATGCATTCCATCTGCAAGCCGTCGCGGATGTCGATGCCGGTGGGGCAGACCTGCACGCACATCTGGCAGTCGATGCAATCGCCCAGGCCAATATTGGCCGGATTCACCTCGCGTTTGCGCGGGCCGCGGATTTCGCCGCGGGCCGTGTCGTAGGAAATGGTCAAGGTGTCCTTGTCGAACATCACGCTCTGAAAGCGTGCATAAGGGCACATGTGCATGCACACCGCCTCACGCAGCCAACCGGCGTTGAGGTAGGTGGCGGCGGTAAAGAACAGCACCCAGAACAAGCTCACGCCCGCCATTTGCAGGGTCAGCAGTTCCTCGGCCAAGGGGCGGATCGGCGTGAAGTAGCCCACGAACGTCAGGCCGGTGAGCAGGCTGATGGCCAGCCACAAGGTGTGCTTGGCGCTACGGCGCAACAGTTTGTTCAGGCCCCACGGCGCCGCTTGCAGTTTGATCCGCTGGTTGCGTTCGCCTTCGGTGATTTTCTCGCACCACATGAACAGCCAGGTCCAGGAGCTCTGTGGGCAGGTGTAGCCGCACCACACGCGACCGGCAAACACGGTGATCGCGAACAGGCCGAAGGCAGCGATGATCAACAGCGCCGACAGCAGGATGAAATCCTGGGGCCAGAAGGTCGCGCCGAAGATATGGAATTTGCTTTCGGAAAGGTCCCAGAGCACTGCCTGGCGGCCGCCCCAGTTCAACCACACCGTGCCGAAGAACAGCAGGAACAGAATCCCCGCACCGCTGATGCGCAAGGTGCGGAACAAGCCGGTGAAGCTGCGGGTGTGGATCAGGGCGTCGGTGGTCCTGGCCTTGATCTTGGTTGGCGCAGGTTCGAACGTCTGTATCAACTGGACGGGGATTCTATCGCTCATGGTCGGTCGCTCATCAGCCTCTATCTGGCCGGCGCACTATGACCATGGAACTGTTTGCATAACAGACTCAGGTGTTTCGATAAAAACCGGATCAGATGCCGCGAAACCCAGGCGCTGCGACACTTTGATGCACCCGGGAAGTGGCGAACATATTACTGTGGCGAGGGGATTTATCCCCGCTGGGGTGCGAAGCAGCCCCAAATGCACTTGTGACTGCGATGTATCAGGCAGTACGTTCGGGGCCGCTTCGCGCCCCAGCGGGGATAAATCCCCTCGCCACAAATGCATCTGTTGCCGTGGATTGGGATTCAGATCGCCGAGCCGCTGTCCGTGGCCTTGAGGTGCTTGCGCTCATCGACCGCACCGGCAACGGTCAGGGCATCGGCTTCAGCCTCGGTGATGTAGACCCGGTCGCCATTGAGTTCCACGACCGACATGGCTTTGTCCGGGTCAGTGATGATGGTCAGCTCACTGGCGAGGCGCTGTTCGGTGCCGTTGCGGGTTTCGAAATGGCAGGTCTGGTGGTCAACGATACGGACAGTCATGGTGTTCTCCTTCTGGGGTCATGAACGTTAGGTTTCGGGGCCAAGCCAGGGTTCGTCGCGGCTGATCAGCGGTCGGGTGCACCTCTGGCTTCGCTTGCGGTCCATCGTTTATCCAACGCAAAAGAGGACTGTCAATGAACGCCTGGTGGCATGAAGTCTGGATAACCCTGCAGGCGGAATTCGCCGACATCACCGATGCCCAGCAGATGACCCGGGTCACGGTGCGGCTGGTCATGGCCGCGCTGCTGGGCGGCATCCTGGGTTTCGAGCGCGAACACAAGGGCAAGGCGGCCGGTGTGCGGACCCACATGCTCGTGGCTCTGGGGGCGGCGTTGTTCGTCCTGGTGCCGCAGATGTCCGGGTCCCAGGCCGATGCCATGAGCCGGGTGATTCAGGGTGTGGTCGCCGGCATCGGTTTTCTCGGTGCTGGCACCATCCTGAAAAACAACGACGGCGACGAAAGTCACGTCAAGGGCCTGACCACGGCGGCCGGCCTCTGGATGACCGCCGCCATCGGCGTCGCCGCCGGGCTGGGCCGGGAGGCGACGGCGGTGCTCAGCACGGTGCTGGCGCTGGCGATCTTCAGCGTGATGCCGGTGATTGTCCGGGCGCTGGAGAGGGACAACAAGCTGTGACACAAGAATCAGCCTGAACACACACACAACCCTGTGGGAGCGAGCCTGCTCGCGAAGGCGGCGTGACAAGCACTATTTTCATCGACTGACACACCGCTTTAGCGGCCCCGGTCGCGGCGCGCCGGGTTGTGCGGGTGCCCGGCCTTGGTTTCTTGCCGGGGTAAA
>NZ_JABAEE010000086.1:9505-26485 GCF_023701885.1 Pseudomonas sp. CG7
CCGACCCACACCCCGGCGCGCCCGCGCCGGCGCGCGATGGGGGCGTCACAACAACAATTCCCAGCCCCTGACACACCGCTTTCGCGAGCAGGCTCGCTCCCACAGGTTTTTTCGTCATCCAGTTCCTTTATTACTACGCTTGAATCAAACCCGCTCCGGCGGCTTCTCGCTGGGCGGGTCACCCTTGGGCGGCTGCGGGTCCAGCGGCGGGTCTTTCTCGGGAATCGGCTCGGGATCAGGGCTGGGCGGGGGCAAGTTGGGGTCGGCGATGTTCGGATCGGGTGTTTCGGCCGGGATGGGAATATTCATCGGGACGGGTCTCCGTAACGCACATGGCTTGAGTCGTGCTTATGGTTGTTGACCACCCAGCGCCCGGTTTGATCCCGGATGCATCCCGGGGCAAATTCCGCTGAACTTTTAGCCGTCGTTCCGGTTCGGAGTTTAAGTGAGTTTTTTCAGGGACCCGTTGGGCCTTTACCGCCACAAGCGCGTCCATGGGGCGTAAAAGGAGCGATGCTCGATGACTGCCGAACACCCGTCTGACCTGGCCTACAACCCGCATTTGCCGTTGTCTCAGGCCTTGTTGTTGCCGCGCATCGCGATTGAAAACACCATGCCGGTGATCGACGGCGGGCAATTCGCCGCCAAGGCCGTGGCTGGGCAGGACGTGACGGTGACCAGCAAAGTGTTCGCCGACGGTCACGACAAGCTGGCGGTGCGCATTCGCTGGCGCTCGCTTCAGGATGACGTATGGAACAGCGAGGTCATGAGCGACCTGGGCAATAACGGCTGGCGCGGCCAGTTCACCGTGCCGGAGCAAGGCCGCTATGTGTTCTGCATTGAGGCCTGGATCGACCAGTTCGCCAGTTTTCGCTACGAGCTGGAGAAGAAGTTCGCTGCCGGGGTGCCCATCAGCCTGGAATTGCAGGAGGGGCGCAATCAAGTGCACATGGCGGCCGAGCGCAGCAGCGGTGAACTGAGTGAGCAACTGGCGGCCTTGCACCACGAACTCTCCGGCCTGTTGCCGAACGAACAGGTGGCGCTGTTCCTGGCCCCACGCAGTGCCGACCTGATGTCCCTGGCCGATCATCGACCGTACTTGAGCATCAGCCCCGAATACCCGTTGGATGTGGAGCGAAAACTGGCCGAGTTTGCGAGTTGGTATGAACTGTTTCCCCGCTCGATCACCGACGATCCCCAGCGCCACGGCACCTTCAACGACGTGCATTCACGCTTGGCGGTGATCCAGGACATGGGCTTCGATGTGCTGTATTTCCCGCCAATCCACCCCATCGGCCGCAGTTTCCGCAAAGGCCCGAACAATTCCCTCACCGCCGGCCCCGACGATCCAGGCAGCCCCTATGCCATCGGCAGCGAGGAGGGCGGGCACGAGGCCATCCACCCGCAATTGGGCAGCCGCGAGGACTTCCGGCGCCTGGTGGCGGCGGCCGCTGAGCACGGCCTTGAGCTCGCCCTCGACTTCGCCATCCAGTGTTCCCAGGACCACCCCTGGCTCAAGCAGCATCCCGGCTGGTTCAGCTGGCGGCCGGACGGCACGATCAAATATGCGGAAAACCCGCCGAAGAAATACCAGGACATCGTCAACGTCGATTTCTACGCGGCCGATGCGATCCCCAGCCTGTGGGAAGAACTGCGGGACATTGTGGTGGGCTGGGTCGAGGAAGGCGTGAAGATTTTCCGGGTCGACAACCCGCACACCAAGCCACTGCCGTTCTGGCAATGGTTGATCGCCGATGTCCGGGCCCAATACCCTGAGGTGATGTTCCTGGCTGAGGCGTTCACTACGCCGGCGATGATGGCGCGGCTGGGCAAGGTCGGTTATTCCCAGAGCTACACCTATTTCACCTGGCGCAACACCAAGGCCGAGCTGGCGACTTACTTCAGCGAGCTCAACGAGTCGCCGTTGCGCGAGTGCTACCGGCCGAATTTCTTCGTGAATACGCCAGACATCAACCCGGCCTTCCTCCATGAGTCGGGGCGCCCAGGCTTCTTGATCCGCGCGGCGCTGGCGACCATGGGCTCAGGCCTGTGGGGCATGTATTCGGGCTTCGAACTGTGCGAATCGGCGCCGGTACCGGGCAAAGAGGAATACCTCGACTCGGAGAAGTATGAGATCCGTCCCCGGGACTTCACCGCGCCGGGCAACATCATTGCCGAGATCGCCCAGCTCAACCGCATTCGTCGGCAGAACCCGGCGCTGCATACCCATCTGGGCCTGAGGATCTACAACGCCTGGAACGACAACATTCTCTATTTCGGCAAGCGCACGGCCGATGGCAGCAATTTCATCCTGGTGGCGGTGAGCCTCGACCCGCACAACCCGCAGGAAGCCAATTTCGAATTGCCGCTGTGGGAAATGGGCCTGCCCGACGACGCCCAGACCCAGGGCGAGGACCTGATGAACGGACACCGCTGGACCTGGTACGGCAAGTACCAGTTCATGCGGATCGACCCGGCGGACCAGCCGTTCGGGATTTGGCGGATCAGCGTGGCGTGATGCAGCGCGATGTTGAGTGAGGGCTGTTGTGGCGAGGGAGCTTGCTCCCGCTCGGCTGCGAAGCAGTCGTGATTTCAAGGGGGCCGCTTCGCGCCCAGCGGGAGCAAGCTCCCTCGCCACAAAGACCTCATCACAGAACAAGGCCTCGCCGCATAACAAGACCCCACAAGCCTGTATCCCGCGGCTTTAATGAATTATCAGGAGTTGCACATGGCGAAGAAACCCCGGTCTGCCACCTTTATCAAGGATCCGCTCTGGTACAAGGATGCGGTGATTTATCAGGTTCACGTTAAATCCTATTACGACTCCAATAACGACGGGATCGGCGACTTTCCCGGCCTGATCGAAAAACTCGACTACATCGCCGACTTGGGCGTCAACACCATCTGGCTGCTGCCGTTCTATCCTTCCCCCCGGCGCGACGACGGTTATGACATCGCCGAATACCGCGGCGTCAGCCCCGACTACGGCACAATGGCCGATGCCCGGCGGTTCATTGCCGAAGCCCACAAGCGCAACCTGCGGGTGATCACCGAGTTGGTCATCAACCACACCTCCGACCAACACCCCTGGTTCCAGCGCGCGCGCAAAGCCAAGAAAGGTTCGAAGGCGCGGGACTTCTACGTCTGGTCCGATGACGACCACAAGTACGACGGCACGCGCATCATCTTCCTCGACACCGAGAAGTCCAACTGGACCTGGGACCCGGTGGCGGGCCAGTACTTCTGGCACCGCTTCTACTCCCACCAGCCCGACCTCAATTTCGACAACCCGCAGGTCATCAAGGCCGTGTTGTCGGTGATGCGCTACTGGCTGGACATGGGCATCGACGGCCTGCGCCTGGATGCCATCCCGTACCTGATCGAGCGCGACGGCACCAATAACGAAAACCTGCCCGAGACCCATGACGTCCTGAAGCTGATCCGCGCCGAGATCGACGCCAACTACCCCGACCGCATGTTGCTGGCCGAGGCCAACCAATGGCCGGAAGACACCCAGTTGTACTTCGGCGATGTCGACGCCCAAGGGCTGAACGGTGACGAATGCCACATGGCCTTCCACTTCCCGCTGATGCCACGCATGTACATGGCCCTGGCCCAGGAAGATCGTTTCCCCATCACCGACATTTTGCGCCAGACCCCGGAGATTCCCGCCAATTGCCAGTGGGCAATTTTCCTGCGCAACCACGATGAGCTGACCCTGGAGATGGTCACCGACAAGGAGCGCGACTACCTGTGGAATTACTATGCGGCCGACCGTCGGGCGCGTATCAACCTGGGCATTCGCCGGCGCCTGGCGCCGCTGCTGGAGCGCGATCGTCGTCGCGTCGAGCTGCTCAACAGCTTGCTGCTGTCGATGCCCGGTACGCCGACGTTGTACTACGGCGATGAAATCGGCATGGGCGACAACATCTACCTGGGCGACCGCGATGGGGTGCGTACGCCGATGCAGTGGTCCATCGACCGCAACGGTGGTTTCTCCCGCGCCGACCCGGCCAGCCTGGTGCTGCCGCCGATCATGGACCCGCTGTACGGCTACCAGTCGGTCAACGTCGAGACCCAGGCCGGCGACCCGCACTCGCTGCTCAACTGGAACCGGCGCATGCTGGCGGTGCGCAAGCAGTCCAAGGCCTTCGGCCGTGGCACGTTGAAGATGCTCTCGCCGAGCAACCGCCGGATCCTGGCCTATACCCGCGAATACACCGGGCCCGACGGCAAGCACGAAATCATCCTGTGCGTGGCCAACGTGTCCCGCAGCGCCCAGGCCGCCGAGCTGGACCTGTCGGCCTACGCCGGCATGGTCCCGGTGGAGATGCTCGGCGGTAATGCCTTCCCGCCCATCGGCCAGTTGAACTTTCTGTTGACCCTGGCGCCGTACGGCTTCTATTGGTTCGCCCTGGCGGCGGAAAACCAGATGCCGAGCTGGCACGTGGAGCCGGCCCAGAGCCTGCCGGACTTCACCACGTTGGTGCTGAAAAAACGCCTGGAAGAATTGCTCGAAGCGCCATCGCGCACCACGTTGGAGCAAACCATCCTGCCGACCTGGTTGCAGAACCGACGCTGGTTCGCCGGCAAGGACAGCGCGATCGAGAAGGTCGATATTGTCTATGGGGTGCGCTTCGGCGATCCACAGCATCCGGTGTTGCTCAGTGAAATCGATGTCACCAGTGGCGGCCAGACCCTGCGTTACCAATTGCCGTTCGGCTTGCTTGCCGAGGACCAAGTCGGCGCCGCGTTGCCGCAGCAACTGGCCTTGTCCCGGGTACGCCGGGTGCGCCAGGTGGGCTTGATCACCGATGCCTTCAGCCTGGAAAGCTTCGTGCGCGCGGTGCTGCACAGCATGCAGGCCGCCACGGTGCTGCCGTTCGCCGAAGGTGAGTTGCGTTTCGAGCCGACCGAAGGCCTGGCCGCGTTGAACCTGGGAGACGAGCCGGAGGTGCGCTACCTGTCCGCCGAACAATCCAACAGTTCGGTGGTGGTGGGGGGCAGCCTCGTCCTCAAGCTGATCCGCAAGGTCGCCTCGGGTGTGCACCCGGAACTGGAAATGAGTGCCTACCTGACCGCTGCCGGCTTCAGCAATATTTCACCGCTGCTGGGTTCGGTGATTCGCCGCGACGCCCAAGGCGAAGATGCGTTGCTGATGATCGCCCAAGGCTACCTGAGCAACCAGGGCGACGCCTGGGAATGGACCCAGAACAATCTCGAACGCGCCTTGCGCGATGAGCTGGCGGACGCTGTGTCCGAGCAGGAGCAGCATTACAACGCCTTGGGCGAGCTGAAGGATTTCGCCGGCATGCTCGGCCAACGCCTGGGGGAAATGCACCAGGTATTGGCCCAGGCCACCGACGACCCGGACTTCGCACCGCAAACCACCAACGTCAAGGAAGCCCAGGCCATCGGCAAGGACGTGGCCGCGCAGGTGGAAAACGCCTTGCGCTTGCTCAAGCAGAACCAAGGCCAATTGAACCCCGCCGACCAGGCCATGGTCGCACGCTTGCTGGAGCATAAGAAAACCGTCCTGGCCCATGTCCAGGAACTGGCCGGCAAGGCCGCGGGTGGCTTGCGCATTCGCGTCCAAGGCGACCTGCACCTGGGCCAAGTCCTGGTGATCAAGGGCGATGCTTACCTGATCGACTTCGAAGGTGAGCCGGCGCGGCCATTGCATGAGCGACGGGGCAAGCACAGCCCGTACAAGGATGTCAGTGGCGTGTTGCGTTCCTTCGATTATGCGGCGGCCATGGCGATTCATTTGCACACCGTCGACAGCACGGCCGATGCCGATGCGGCGCGGCAACGGGTCGCCGATCGTTATTTGAAAGAGGCTCGCCAGGCATTTGTCGAGGCATATCGGCTGGCGGCAGCTAGTCTTGCCCATGAGTGGAAGGATGCTGAAGGCGAAGACGCCGCGCTGGCGTTGTTCGGCCTGGAGAAGGCGGCCTATGAAGTGGCCTATGAAGCCGAGAATCGCCCCACCTGGCTGCCCGTGCCGCTGCACGGCCTGGTCGGGTTGTTGAAGGGGCTGCAACCCTTTTCCGACGTAGCCGGACCGATTTAGTGGAGAGAATCATGAGTGTCTCGAATAAAGAACCCCAGGGGCAGGCCAAGGAGTCCTTGTTGCCGGCGCCCCATGACATCGACGCGCTGGTGCGTGCCGAACATCACGACCCGTTTTCCATCCTTGGGCCCCATGGCGACGGCGCCGGCGGCCAGTTCATCCGTGCCTACCTGCCCGGTGCCCTGAGCGTACATGTGTTGGCCCGGGACAGCGGCGAAGAACTGGGTGAGCTGCAAGTCACCGAAACCCCGGGGCTGTTCGTCGGCCATTTCCCTCGCGCCCAGGCGTACTTGCTGCGCACCCGTTGGGCTGGCGGCGAGCAGGTTGCCGAAGACCCCTACAGCTTCGGCCCGTTGCTGGGGGAGATGGACCTTTACCTGTTCGCCGAGGGTAACCATCGTGATCTCAGCGCCTGCCTGGGGGCGCAGTTGAAGACCGTCGATGGCGTCGACGGCGTGCGCTTCGCGGTCTGGGCACCGAACGCGCGACGGGTGTCGGTGGTGGGGGACTTCAACGTCTGGGACGGACGGCGGCATCCGATGCGCATCCGTTATCCATCCGGCGTGTGGGAGATCTTCATCCCGAGGCTCGGTGCTGGCGAAGGCTACAAGTATGAAATCCTCGGCGCCCACGGCATCCTGCCCCTCAAGGCCGACCCGGTGGCGCTGGCCACGCAGATGCCGCCGGACACCGCTTCCAAGGTCGCCTCGCCGCTGAACATCGAATGGCACGACGATGAGTGGATGCAAAGCCGGCGCGAACGCCAGCTACCGGGCGCGCCGTTGTCGATCTATGAATTGCACGCTGGCTCCTGGCAGTGCGAAATCGACGAGGCGGGGGAGGTGGCCCGGCAATACAACTGGCATGAAATGGCCGAGCGGTTGATTCCGTATGTCAAGGACCTGGGCTTCACCCACATCGAGCTGATGCCGATCATGGAGCACCCGTTCGGCGGCTCCTGGGGCTATCAGCCGTTGTCACAGTTCGCGCCGACGGCACGCTTTGGATCGCCGGACGATTTCGCTGCGTTCGTCAACGCCTGCCACCAGGCCAATATCGGCGTCATCCTCGACTGGGTGCCGGCGCATTTCCCCACCGATACCCACGGCCTGGCCCAGTTCGACGGCACCGCTCTGTACGAATACGGCAACCCGCTGGAAGGCTTCCACCAGGATTGGGACACGCTGATCTACAACCTGGGCCGCACCGAAGTGCACGGCTTCATGCTGGCGTCGGCGTTGCACTGGCTCAAGCATTTCCACGTCGATGGCCTGCGGGTGGATGCCGTGGCCTCGATGTTGTACCGCGACTATTCGCGCAAGGCCGGTGAGTGGGTGCCCAACCGTCACGGCGGGCGGGAAAATCTCGAAGCCATCGATTTCCTGCGGCACCTCAACGATGTGGTGGCGCTGGAAACCCCCGGTGCCTTGGTCATCGCCGAAGAGTCCACCGCGTGGCCGGGCGTCAGCCAGAGCACCCAGCAGGGCGGCCTGGGTTTCGCCTACAAGTGGAACATGGGCTGGATGCACGACTCACTGCACTACATCCAGCAAGACCCGGTGTACCGCGCCCATCACCACAACGAACTGAGCTTTGGCCTGGTGTATGCCTGGTCCGAGCGTTTCGTGCTACCGATTTCCCACGACGAAGTGGTCCATGGCAAACGCTCGCTGATCGACAAGATGCCCGGTGACCGCTGGCAGAAGTTCGCCAACCTCAGGGCCTACCTGAGTTTCATGTGGGGCCCTCCCGGCAAGAAATTGTTGTTCATGGGCTGTGAGTTCGGCCAATGGCGCGAGTGGAACCACGACCAGCAGCTGGAGTGGTACCTGCTGCAATACCCGGAGCACCGGGGCGTGCAGAAGTTGGTGAGCGATCTGAACCGGCTGTACCGCGAAGAACCGGCGCTGCATGACCAGGATGACGCGCCCCAGGGTTTCCAATGGCTGATCGGTGACGATGCCCTCAACAGCGTCTACGCCTGGCTGCGCTGGAGCAAGGATGGCCGGCCGGTGTTGGTGGTCGCCAACTTCACCCCGGTGCCACGCGAGGCCTACCGGGTCGGCGTGCCGTTCGGCGGGCGTTGGGTCGAATTGCTCAATAGCGATGCCGACACCTACGCCGGTTCCAACTACGGCAACGGCGGCGGTGCCTCCACCGAAGAAGTGCCCAGCCATGGCCAGGCCTTGTCGCTGGAGCTCAACCTGCCGCCGTTGGCGGTGTTGATCCTGCGGCCGGAGGGTTGAGCCTGAATGCCCGAGGCCGAGCGGAGAGCTGGCAACGGATTGGGTGATGCTTGAAGGCGATGATGACTGTGGCGAGGGAGCTTGCTCCCGCTCGGTTGCGCAGCAACCGCCGGAAGGGGGCCGCTACGCAGTCCAGCGGGAGCAAGCTCCCTCGCCACAGGTGTTTGTGGCGCTCATAAAATAAAAGGCCACCCTAAATCCAAATGTGGGAGCGGGCTTGCTCGCGAAGGGGGCTGATAGTCGCCCTCGATGTTGACTGCCAGACCGCTTTCGCGAGCAAGCTCGCTCCCACAGGGGAGTTGATCGACTCAGCGCACCAGGCACGGTTGCTTGTTGTTGAACGTCCAGCCCGGAATCAGGAACTGCATCGCCACCGCATCGTCCCGCGCACCCAGGCCCATGCCTTTGTACAGCTCATGGGCCTTGGCCAGTTGGTCGGTGTCCAACTCGATCCCCAACCCTGGTTTTTTCGGCACTTGCACGCAACCGCCCTGGATCTGCAGCGGCGCCTTGGTCAACCGCTGGCCGTCCTGCCAGATCCAGTGGGTGTCGATGGCCGTGATGTCGCCCGGTGCCGCGGCGGCCACATGCGTGAACATCGCCAGGGAAATGTCGAAGTGGTTGTTGGAGTGCGAGCCCCAGGTCAGGCCCCACTCATTGCACATCTGCGCCACGCGCACGGAGCCCTGCATCGTCCAGAAATGCGGGTCGGCCAGGGGAATGTCCACAGACTGCAAGGTGATGGCGTGACCCATTTCGCGCCAATCGGTGGCGATCATGTTGGTGGCGGTCTTCAGGCCCGTGGCGCGGCGGAATTCGGCCATGACCTCGCGCCCGGAATAGCCGTTCTCGGCACCGCAAGGGTCTTCGGCATAGGCCAGCACTTTGTGCTGGTCGCGGCACAAACGGATCGCCTCCTTGAGTGACCAGGCGCCGTTCGGATCCAGGGTGATGCGCGCCTGTGGAAAGCGCTCGGCCAGGGCCGTGACCGCTTCGATTTCTGCGTCGCCTTGGAGCACGCCGCCCTTGAGCTTGAAGTCCTGGAAGCCATAACGAGCCTGGGCCGCTTCGGCCAGGCGCACCACGGCGTCGGCGTCCAGGGCTTTTTCGTGGCGCACGCGGAACCAGTCGTTGTCGGCGTCCGGTTCGTTGCGATAGGGCAGGTCGGTCTGCTGGCGATCGCCGACGTAAAACAGATAGCCGAGCATCTTCACTTCATCACGCTGCTGGCCTTCGCCGAGCAGCGCGGCGACCGGTACGTCCAGGTGTTGGCCGAGCAGGTCCAGCAAGGCCGCTTCCAGGCCAGTGACCGCATGGATAGTGATGCGCAGGTCGAAGGTCTGCAGGCCACGGCCGCCGGCATCGCGGTCGGCAAAGGCTTGGCGCACGGTGTTGAGGATCTTCTGGTACGTCCCGATAGGGCTGCCGACCACCAGCGAACGGGCGTCTTCGAGGGTCTGGCGAATGCGCTCGCCGCCGGGTACTTCGCCCACGCCGGTGTGACCGGCGTTGTCCTTGAGAATGACGATGTTGCGGGTGAAGAACGGACCGTGGGCGCCGCTGAGGTTCAGCAGCATGCCGTCGTGGCCGGCCACGGGTACGACCTGCATGCTGGTGATGATCGGGGCTTTGCTGGTTTCTGGAAGGGTCATTTGTACTTAATCCTTGGACAATCGAATGATCAGACGTGGCTGGTGGCCGGGACGACCGGCGTTGTCACCGCTTTGGGCTTGGGCGTGTTGCGTGCGGCAAACACGATGATCGCGGCAATGATCGAGGTGGCCGCCAAGCCGTAGAGGCCACCCTGGATCGAGCCGGTGTGCTCTTCCAGCAGGCCGAACGTGGCTGGGGCGACGAACCCGCCGAGGTTGCCCACCGAGTTGATCAGGGCAATCACCCCGGCGGCGATGCGGGCGTCCAGGTAGGCCTGGGGAATCGGCCAGAACAGCGACGACGCCGACTTGAAGCCCAGGGCCGCGAAGCAGATGGCGACGAAGGCAAAGATCGGGCCGCCGGTGGTGGACATGAACATCCCCGCCGCGGCGATCAACAGGGCCGTGGCGACCCAAGCCTGCTGGAACTTCCATTTGGCCGACAGCGAGGCGAAGGCGTACATGCCGACGATCGACAGCAGCCACGGGATCGAGTTGAACAGCCCGACCTGAATGTCGCTCAGTTCGCCCAATTTCTTGATGATGCTCGGCAGCCAGAACGTGGCGGCATAGATCGTCAATTGGATGAAGAAGTAGATCAGGCAAAACAGGATGATCTGGCGGTCCTTGAGCAACTGGCCGATGGACAGTTTGATCGGCGAGGCGGCTTCCCGTGCGCGCTGTTCATCGTCGATGGTCTTGACCAGCACGTCTTGTTCTTCACGGCTCAGCCATTTGGCGTCGTGGGGCTTGGAGTCCAGCCAGAACCAGACGAAGACGCACAGGCAGACGGAAAACATCCCTTCGATGAAGTACATCCATTGCCAGCCGTGCATGCCCAGGCCATTGATTTGCAGCAGCAGCCCCGACAGCGGGCCGGAGATCAGCGAGGCAATGGCCGAACCGCTGAGGAAGATGGCGATGGCTTTGCCGCGCTCGACGCCGGGCAGCCAGCGAGTGAAGTAGTAGATGACCCCGGGGAAAAACCCGGCTTCGGCCACGCCCAGCAAGAAGCGCAGGATGTAGAAATGGGTTTCGTTCTGGATGAAGGCCATGCCCGCAGCCACCAGGCCCCAGGTGAGCATGATGCGGGTCAGCCAGATGCGTGCACCGATTCGTTGCAAGAGGATGTTGGACGGCACTTCGAACAGCGCATAGCCGATGAAGAACAGGCCGGCGCCAAAGCCATAGGCCGCCGCACCGATGCCCAGGTCGTGCTCCATGTGGGCACGCACGAAGCCGATGTTCACGCGGTCGATGTAGTTGACGATAAACATGATGACGAACAGCGGCAGGATATGGCGCTTGACCTTGGCGATGGCCGACAGCAGCACCGGATCCGCTCCGGCATTCGCCTTGAGGCTGGATGTGTTCACTGGTTTTCTCCCACTCGTTATTTTTATGCGGGGCATCGTGCAAGTGCCGATGTTGATAGACATCATACAACTTGATTTTTTTAGATGACAAGTTGTTTTTCAGCACCATTGGATTGGGTTAAGGGCATTTTTATGCCGTATTTATTGGGCTTCATCAGTCGTGCCGATGTCATTTAGCATCTGCCTGGCCTGTGCTAAACGGTTTTTTGAAGGGGGGATCGCTGCTGGGATGGGCTGATCTTGAGTGGTGTCATACAAGTTGGGGCGCGATGATGAGATTTTCCGCGCCCGCTGGTGATACGATCAGTCAGCCTGTTTTCAAGGAACCCCGGCGATGCCGCAAGACACCGACGCGCCCCTGCGCAAGCGTACCCACAACCTGGCCCATGACCTGGTGGCGAAGCTGAGCCAGAGCATCTTGCTGGGGCAGTTGAAACCGGGCGAAAAGCTGCCGTCGGAAGGGGCCATTGTGCAGGCCCATGGCGTCAGTCGGACGGTGGTGCGCGAGGCGATTTCCAAGCTGCAGGCTTCGGGACTGGTGGAGACCCGTCACGGCATCGGCACCTTCGTGCTGGCGCAAACCGGCGAGCCGGGGCGTCGGCTCAATGTCGACACCGCGGCAGGGGTGCGAGCGATCCTGGAACTGCGCCTGGGCCTGGAAACCCAGGCCGTCGCCTTGGCGGCCCAGCGTCGCAGCGAACACCAGCTGCAGCAGATGCGCCAGGCGTTGGATGATTACCAGCGGTTGTCCAACAACAACGACAGCTGTGTCGAAGCCGACCGGCGTTTCCATCTGCTCATCGCCGAAGCGACGGACAACGCCTGTTTTGTCGAGATCATGCAGCACCTGGGCAACGCGATGATTCCCAGGACCCGTGTGAACGTGGCCGAGCGCGGCCAGGCGGATCTGGGCAAGCTGGCGCAGTTTGCCAGCCTCGAACACGAGGCGATCTTCAACGCCATCAAGCGCCAGGACCCGGACGCCGCCCGCGCCGCCATGTGGCTGCACCTGACCAACAGCCGTGACCGGTTTGGCGCCGGATCCTGACAGCTCATCGTCGCCTGGCCCACCGCCATCTCGAGCAAGCTCGCTCCCACAAGGGAATCAGCGGTGCAGCGATACCTGAAACCCCTCATAACCACTGTGGGAGCGAGCTTGCTCGCGAAGGCTGCGGCACAGCCCGACATCTCCATCAACTGACCCACCGCCTTCGCAAGCAAGCTCGCTCCCACAAGGGAATCAGCGGTGCAGCGATACCTGAGAACCCCTCAAAACCACTGTGGGAGCGAGCTTGCTCGCGATGGCGCCGGCACAGCCAACATCGCTACTAACTGACCCACCGTTTCCCACAGGAGGCATGGGGATTCAGTGGCTCAACCCGCTTTGGCCGGAGCAGTGGGAGTGTTTCCGGCCACAGGCGCTGCTGAGCTTTTCATCAGCACATCCAATGCCTGCCGGTAGTTTTTACCCGCCAGGCTCATGCTGTTGTTATGCGTCGCCCCGGGCACCAGCAGCAGGCGCTTGGGTTCCCGGGCGGCGTTGAACAGTTGTTCACTGAACCGTGGCGGCACGTAGCGGTCGGCGGCGCCATGGACAATCAGCAGCGGCATGTTGATTTCGCCGATCTTGTCGATGGAGTCGAACTTCTGCGACAGCAACCAACGCACCGGCAGGGACGTATTCGCCATCGCGGTGGCGACATCGCCCAGGGAGGTAAAGGTGGATTCGATGACCAGGCCCCGGACCCGGGCTTTGCCATCCTTCTCCACCTGCTGGCCGAGTTGCGCAGCGAGGTCCACCGCGACGGCGCCCCCCAGGGAATGGCCATAGATCAGCCGCAGGCTTGGGTCCGGTTGCAAGACTTCGAGACGCTCCCAGGCGATGCGTGCATCTTCATAGACGCTGGCCTCCGACGGCAGCTCCCCGTGGCTTTTGCCAAAGCCACGGTAGTCGATGGCCAGTACCGAATAGCCCAGCGCCCTCAATTGCTGGATACGAAACAATTGGCCAGTCAAATTCCAGCGTACGCCGTGCAAATACAAAATGGCCGGCGCGTTCTTGCGTTCGGCCGGCCACCACCAGCCGTGGATATTTTCCCCGGCCTTGAAGCGTTTGGGCTTGAGGTCAAATTCCTGCACACCACTGGGCAACCCACTGAACCAGCTCGCCGTTCCCGGCTCGATGCGAAAGACCAGTTCTCGTTCCTTGTGCTGCAACACCCCGCAGCCCACCGGCAGGCCGATCACCAATGCGCTCATGCACAGCCAAGCCAACCAGCGGCGTTTCAGGCCAGAAAGTAAGAGTGAAGACATCGATGCCATTCGCTACTCGAAACCGAAGATGCCTTGTAGCAGATTCTTCGAAATCGACGCAGGGATTTCGGGCTGTCATTCGTCTGAAGCGCGCTTGTCGGCGCTGGAAAATCCCCCAACCCTGTGTCTTACTCCCTGTTTCTTAGGGGGAGGGCAACGCGATGCGACGTAGAAGCGCACAGTATTGGCTTTGGGTGAACAGCCGGTTGCCGGCGCGTAACCACGAAGAGACCCTGGAAGACGGTACCCAGGTCGAGGTTCAAGCAAGAATCAATCAGCAGGGCATGACGCAAGTCTTCGTCTGTGTTTATCGTCCGAATGGATCCGTTTGGGTCGAAGAGTTCTACGACCGCACCTTGCATGAACCACTGGCCCAGGCGTTGGAATGGGGCCTGGACCGGGCGCGGGATATCGTCGCCGGTACGGCGTGTTTCAAGGCACCCCACAAGATCCAGGCGACCCTCGGCCCGTTGATTCAGGACGAGTGTGCCCTGGCCCTGCGGCGCATGGACATGAGCGAGGAAGAGCGGCGCAGTCTCAAGGCGCGGGATGCGTGGGCCGAATACCTCAACGCCAAGGAAGCGATGTTGGCGCTGATGCGTTCACCCCGGGTGGATGCCAATGTCTGGGAGGCGCAGAAGCGCCGGTTGCGTGAGGCCATCGATCGCCGTGCCTCGCTGGCGCGGCTGAGCCTCGGTGCTTGAACACGGTAGTTGAAACAACGAATGAGCTGTAGCGAGGGCCCTCGCCACAGGTATACGCGTCCCTGTCAGTGCCTATCCCCATGCTCAACCAGCTTCAACACCCGCGTGGTCCGGCCATGCGCGACCTTGGGCACGCCCGCCAGGCGCTTGTGCAGTACGTGGGTCAACGAGTCTCCCGGCATCAGGCTGGCGTCGCCAAAATCCCCGTCCAATTGCAACGGATGAACGATGACTTCGAGCGAACCGTGTGCCGGCGGCGCGGCGTGGTCCAGGTCGGCTGGCGTGCAGACGTAATCCGCTGTCGCCCCGCACAGGCTACGCATGCGCCGGTTGAGCAGGGTCTTGAAAATGCGCTTGGGCAGGTTCAAGTTCACCCCCAGGTTGCGCGCCAGGCGCATGGGCACGCCTTGCCGGGCGGCGAAGCGGGCCACCAGTTCGCCGATGGGCCAGATATTGTGCACGTGCTGATGAGAGTCGAGGTGGCTGGGGCTCAGGCCATGATCCAGACAACGTTGCCATTGCGCATGGAGCTCATCTTCTACCGCCGCCAGGTCCTTTGTACCCAGGCGCAGGCAATACCGCGACAGGTTCAGGTCGAACTGGCCATTGGCGTCGCAAAAAAGCCGGCGCGATGCGATTGCCTGGCCCAGCGACGGGCCGTAGCTGAGATTGAAGTGCAGGCCGACGTGGCCGTTGAGCAGCGGTTGCCGGGCCCATTCACAGGCTTGCTCGAAACCCGGCATGTTGGCCATGGCCGAGGCGGAACTGATCACGCCGGTCTCGAAGGCCCGCAGGATCAATGCGTTTGCGCTGAGGCTGAGCCCGAAATCGTCAGCGTTGATGATCGCTCGGCGAGGCATGGGTGTGCTCCTGGGGCTTGGTGGAAGACGATGACGTCGCCGCGGTTGGTTTAGTCTTGCGCTTGCCAAGCCATGGTTTCAGGCTCTTCCAAAGCCGCAAGGCGAAACCCAGGAGCAAACCATCAGGCTGCCAGGAATAAAAACTCCAACGCCAGTGTTCCAGCAGGCCGGTCATGCGCTCGTGCAATTGATGGTTGGAGTTATTGAGACTGACCCGCGACGCATCGATCCAGCGCCAGTTTTCGTCCAGCCCCCAGCGAATCCACTCTTCAAGCAATACCCGGCCGCTGCCCAGGTCGGCATGCTGCGGCAGGAACGCCAGGTTGTAATCGTACAGCCGGCCCTGGTCCAGCAGGCCGAGGCGATAGCTGATGCACTCGCCGTTCAGCTCCAGCAGCACCACCCGCACCAGGCCTTGGGCGGCGAGGGCGGTGAAGGCGTGGTTCATCCATTGCTGGCGCCTGGGGTCGGCGAAAATGCCGACACCTTCCTCGCCTTTCCAGCTGACCGCCTCGACGTCGGCGAGGGTTCGCAGCAATTGCCCCATGCTGATGGCATCCGGTGTCACCCGGTGGATCTCGGCGCCACAGGCGGCGATCCGCTTGCGCGCCCGGCGCAATTTGTAGCGTGGCTCGCCGGATATCTCTTGACGGTCACTGTCATTGATCAAATGCACCGGACCCCGGCAACTGAGCCGCCGTTCTCCGGTTGAACTCAGCGCCATCCAGGCGCTGAGGACGCTTTGCTCACCGATCGGCTCGATCACTTCATTCAATTGCAGCAACGCGTGAGGCAAGTGCTGACGGATCTGCATCAGCGCCTGCCCCATGTCTTCGGCGTCCAGGCGCGCCAGCAGGGCGATGCGGTCGGTCATTGGAAAACCCAAGTGATGCAACACTCGGAACCGCAACCCGCCGATACGTTCACGTCCTGATATCAAGGGCAGGCAAAGGCACAAGGCCTGGTCTTGCCAGCCCAGCAGTACATGCAACTGCTGCTTGGGCAACAGGGCGAATTCCGCCGCTTGCAGCCAGGCCAGGCTATTGAACGGTGTTGCGTCGGCCACCTGGGTCAGCAGCTGTTCATAAGCTGATACAGGAAAATCCGCTGCGCCCAGGGAGCGACACCATTGGAACCGGATCGCCATGGGGATCAGGCCGCCGACGTCGAGGCAGCCGGCTGCGCCGGTTTACGGAACGCGTCCAGTGCCGTGCCGGCGTAAGACGTATTGCGCAGGAACCGCCAAAGACCGAACAAACGGTAGAGGTGGGTGATCTGCCCGCGCTCCTGGAAGCCCATGCGGATGTGCATCTTGATCGCCTGGATGTTTTGCAGATCGCAGACATCGACCATCGTGCTGCAACCCTGGTCCGCCATGACTTTCCACACCTCCAACTGCATGTCCGCCGAGATACTGGTCCCCCAGTATTGACGAATCGCCTCGCCACCGAACTGAAAGTATTCGCCAGGCTTGATCGGAAAGTTGCAGCGGTAGAAATGGCGGTCGAAATAGTCCCGTGTACTGGCCCAGGCGAAGCCCACGCTGTCGCCCTGATCATCCAGATACATCAAGCCGGTGTAGCCTTCGGCCGCCAACTCGCGCATGGTTTCGACGCGGTCGCCGAAGTGTCGGGCAAACGCATCGGCGTTGCTGACCGTGATGAACTCCAGGCGCATCGGTGGGTAGGGCTTGAGGTTATGGGGGGGGAGGGGGGTGCGGAGGTCAGGCCTGACTCTTGTGCACCTCTGCGGGCCG
>NZ_JABAEE010000087.1:0-13366 GCF_023701885.1 Pseudomonas sp. CG7
CCATCGTCTATTTTCGGTGGCGCGGGAGCTGCCACCCGCTGGCCGGGGAATCAGGCCAATTTTCTTGCGACTGCTGCGCAGCCGAGCGGGAGCAAGCTCCCTCGCCACAGAAGCGAATTTTCCAGAGTATCGTGTTCAGCTTTTTTTCTTGTAGGCAATGCAATCGATCTCGACCTTGCAATCGACCATCATGCTCGCCTGCACGCAGGCCCTGGCCGGGGCGTGTTCCGGGTTGAAGTATTCGCCGAACACTTTGTTGAAACTCCAGAAGTCCCGCGGGTCCTCCAGCCATACGCCGCAGCGCACCACATCTTCCAGGCCGTAGCCGGCCTCTTCGAGAATGGCCACCAGGTTCTTCATGGTCTGGTGGGTCTGCTCGACGATCCCGCCGACAATGATCTCGCCGTTCACCGCCGGCACCTGGCCAGACACGTGCAGCCAGCCATCGGCCTCCACGGCGCGGGCGAAGGGCCGTGGCTGGCCGCCGCCTGCGGTGCTGCCGGTGCCGTAACGCGTAATGCTCATGGGTATCTCCTTGTTGAACTGATTGATAGCTGAATGGATTAAAAACGGGTGTTCTTGAGGAATTCCGCCAGACGCGGCGATTGCGGCCGCTCGAACAGCTCCTTGGGTGGCCCTTGTTCTTCGATGCGGCCCTGGTTCATGAACACGATCTTGTCGGAGACCTCGAAGGCGAAGCGCATTTCGTGGGTCACCAGCAGCATGGTCATGCCGTCTTCGGCCAGGCCCTTGATCACGTTCAGCACCTCACCGACCAGCTCCGGGTCCAGGGCCGAGGTGACTTCGTCGAACAGCATCAGGCTGGGGTTCATCGCAATCGCCCGGGCAATCGCCACGCGTTGCTGCTGGCCGCCGGACAACTGGCCGGGAAAGTGGTCGCGCCGCTCCAACAGGCCGACCCGCTCCAGCCATTTTTCGGCCAGGGCCACCGCTTCGTCCTTGTGCAGTTTTTTCACCTTGAGCAGGCCCAGGGTGACGTTCTGCAACGCGGTCAGATGCGGGAACAGGTTGAACTGCTGGAAGGCCATGCCGGTCATGGCTCGATGGCGGGCGATGACTTTCTCGGCGTGGCGCACGCGCTTGCCAGCCACCTCGTCATAGCCGATGGACTCGCCGTCGAGCACGATCCGGCCGCCCTGGAATTCTTCCAGCATGTTCACGCAACGCAGCAATGTGGTCTTGCCCGAACCGCTGGAGCCGATCAGCGTGACCACATTGCCGCGCTGCATGCTCAGGTCCACGCCCTTGAGCACTTCCAGCGGGCCGTATTGTTTGCGCAGGCCGCGAATGTCCAGAAGCGGCTGGGCGTTTGAGAGCTTTGTACTGGAGAGTTTCGAAACGTCAGTCATGGCAACGCCACCCGCTTTTCAATGTGCCGTCCGAGCAATTCGATGGCGTAGTTGATGATGAAAAAGAGAAACCCGGCGAACAGGTAAAATTCCAACGTCATGAAGGTCCGGGCGATGATCTGCTGGGTGCTGAGCAGCAACTCGGCGACGCCGATCACCGACAGCAAGGTCGAGGCCTTGACGATCTCCGTGGAGGAATTGACCCAGGTCGGCAGGATCTGCCGCAACGCCTGGGGCAACAGCACGTAACCCAGCGCCTGGTAGAACGTCAGGCCGATGGCCTGGCTCGCTTCCATCTGCCCACGGGGCAATGCCTGCAAGGCGCCGCGCACGATCTCGGCCACGTGGGAGCCGCAGAACAGCGTCAAGCCCAGCACGCCGGCCTGGAACGCGCCGATCTGCCAGCCCAGGGCCGGGGCCATGTAGAAGCAGGCCAGCACCAGCACGAACACTGGCGTGCCGCGAATCAGGTCGACGTAGAAACGAAACGGCGCACGCATCCAGACACGGCCGTACGTCAACGCCAATCCGGCGACGACACCGATCAAGGTGCCCAACACAATCGCCAGCAGCGAACACTGCACGCTGGTCAGGAAACCGACCCACAGGGTGTCCCGGGCGACCCACAACTCATGCAACCAACTGGGGGATTCGTACATGGGAGACTCCTAACGGCGGATCGCCAGGCGCTGCTCGAAATACCGCAGCAGCATGGCAATGAGGTAACAGGCCGCGACATACAGGGCCGTGGTCACCAGCCAGGTTTCGATCACCCGGTAGCTTTCCACGTTGATCTTGCGGGCGTAGTAAGTCAGCTCCGGCACGGCAATCGCCGCCGCCAGGGAGGTGTCCTTGAACAGCGAAATGAAGTTGTTCGACAAGGCCGGCAATACGTTGCGCAGCATCACCGGCACGGTGACGTAGGCCTTCACCTGCCACTCGCCCAGGCCGATGGCCAATCCCGCTTCACGCTGTCCCTTGTGAATGCTCAACAGCCCGCCGCGAAACACTTCGGTCAGGTAGGCCCCGGCGTACAGCGAGAGCGTGATGACGAACGACGGCAGCTTGTCCAGGCGAATGCCCAGACTCGGCAAGGCGAAGTAGATCAACAGGATCAGCACCAGGATCGGCGTATTGCGGATCACCGTGACATACACCGACGCCAGCACCCGCAACACCCGATGCTTGCTGAGCAGCGCGAACGCCATCGCCATGCCGATCACGCAACCGATGGCGATCGACACCAGCGCCAGGGTAAGCCCCAGGCCGAGCCCCGCCAGCAAGGTGTCGAAATCGCGCCAGACGGCGGCAAAGTTCAACTGATAATTCATGGTCGGCACTACCTTCGACGGTGCGCCCACAAAGGGCGCCCCGGGCTCACAGGGTCATTTGAATTCAACGGGGAAACCGATCGCCGGCGACGGCAGCTCGACGCCGAACCACTGCTTGAACGACGCCGCGTAGGTGGGGAATTCCACACCGGTCATGGCCTCATGCAAGGTGGTGTTGACGAAGTTCAGCCAGTCCTGGTCGCCGCGCTTGACCGCGCAGGCGTAGGTTTGTGGGCTCCAGGCGTAGGCCGGGCTGCGGTAGCGCCCTGGGTTCTGCACCATCAGGTATTTGACCGAGGACTGGTCGGTGGCGGCGGCATCGGCTCGGCCGGAGTTCACCGCCTGGTACATCAGGTCGACGCTGTCGTACTGGTCGCCCTTGGCCTTGGGCAACGCCTGGTGCACCAGTTCTTCGGCGTAGACGTTCTGCAGCACCGCCACGGTAACGTCGTCATCCGCCGCCTTGAGGTCTTCGATTTCCTTGTACTTGCTGTTGGCCGGCAGCAGCAGGCCCACGCCTTCGCGGTAGTACGGCAGGGTGAATGCCACTTGCTGGGCGCGACTGGCGGTAACGGTGATGAACTGGCAGCTCATGTCGACCTTGTCGGTCAGCAGGTTGGGAATCCGCGCATCGGACGACTGCACCACGAACTCGACTTTCTCCGGGTCATTGAACAGGCCCTTGGCGACCATTCGCGCGATGTCGATATCGAAGCCCTGCAACTTGCCATCCGCTCCCTGGAAGTGCCACGGCGCATTGGTACTGCCCGTGCCCACGATCAATTTCCCCCGCTGCAGCACGCTGTCCAGCTTGCTGTCGGCCGCCTGAGCGACCCCCATGGCAGCCGTCGTGGCCACGAAGAGAAAAACACACGCTTTGAACAAGGAAGGTCGGCGTTGCATGGCAAGCACTCCAGAGTGAGTTTATTCCGCTATACCGGGACATGGTATGTAACAACGGAATAGACAGCAGAAAGTGTGCCACAGGCCCGACGGCCCCGGGAGAGAAAAATAGAAATTGAGGGAAATCAGGGAGATGGGAAAACGGGAGACCGGACGGTGATGTCTGCGTGCGAATACTGTTGCTACCGTTAGCCACGACGCACGGGTAACAAGGCCCCAAGCCGGGTCCTCGGCGCCCCCGGCGCACCGAAACGGAACCACTCTGGAATGTGTGAATGATTACCCTGTGGGAGCGAGCTTGCTCGCGATAGCGGTGGATCAGCCAAGGTTGATGCCAACTGACCTGACGCCATCGCGAGCAAGCTCGCTCCCACAGGGGTTCGGTGGTGTGCCTGGTTTATTTGCGCTTGTAGCTCTTGCTGCCGCCAGGCGTAAGGCAATAGACCCCGCCCCGGGGCCCGACGCAGTAATTGCCACTGCCGCACTGGCAACCGTCGGTTGATTTGAGCAACGATTGCGGCCGGGCGTCGTTGCGAAGCCCCAGCACCGCGGAACAGGACTTCTTCGAAGCGCTGATGGAACCGTCGTTGCACAAGAAGGTATCGCCGTCACACCCGGCAATACCGCCCTTGCGCCCGGAACACGGCTGATTGGCGGCAAGGGCCGAAGCCCCCAGGGCCAACAACAGGATCGCTACACTGGTACGAAGTAGAGTGGACGTTCCGTGACAGGGTTTCATGGCAGCTTCCAGGCCGATAGATGGCCCTATGCTATCACCTGATCAACTACTACACCTAACGTCCGCAAAACCTCACCCGGGACAACATCCGCAAATCCCCCTCGCGGTAATAGTCATCGCTCCAGCTGTCATTCACCGCCAGCGGCTTGACCTGCTTGAGGGCGAGTTTTTTCGCAAAGTAGCGAAAGCGGTAATGCTCATAGAAACGCAGCAGTTCCAGGCCATAGCGGTCGGCCAGGTCGGTGTCGCCTTGGATGATCAGGTAATTCTCGTCGTTGCCGCTGCTGGCCGCGGCGCTCAGGTTGTGGCTGCCGCTGAGAATGGTCGGCGTGTCGCTGGTGAAGTCGGTGACGATGGCTTTGGTGTGCACCAGCAGGTTGCCCTTCTGGCCTTTCATATTTTCCCGCAGCCAGCCTTCCAGGCCGGTGTTGAGCAACGCGGTGGCGGCGAACTCGGCGGTGCGGTCGGCATGGAAGCCGGTGATGCGGCTCCGGGTGTTTTGCAGGCCGTAGCGCAGCACATCGTCATTGGGTGCGCCGAGCAAGGCGTCGAGGATGCGGTCGGGCACCACGAAGGCGGTGACGAACAACAGGTCCTTTCGCGCCCCCTTGATGATGTCGACGAAACGATCCAGGTCGCCCTCCCCGGTGCGCGGCGAGAACCCGGCGAACAACGCCTCTTGCGGCGCCATGGCGTTGTTCAGGTTCAACCATTGGCGAGTGGCATCGACATCTTTGGGGGTCGCCCAGATTTGCTCGAACACCTTGAGGTAGCTGCTGCTGATCCGGGGATCGTCCAGCACATGCACGACGTTGGCCTGGCGGTAGACACCGTTGGCGGTGAAATTGGTGCTGCCGCACAGCACGGCCTCGGGTTGCAATGAACCGCTGCCCTGCACCTTGCTCAGCACAATGAACTTGTTGTGGAAAATGTTGTGGGTGACCCGCCCACGTTTGTTGGCAGCCGGCATGCTCTCGAGACTGGCTTCGTTGCGTGCCGTGGTGTCGTCTTCCGGCTCGGCGTGGTACAGCACTCGCACCCGGGCGCCGCGAGCGTGAGCGGCGGTCACCGCGTCGACGATCACTGGCAGTTCGTATTCATAGATAGCGACGTCCAAGGCCCAGCTGGCATCCAGCGCCCGGTCGATGAAACCGATCAAGCGCCCCAGCAAACCGTTTTCCAGCCAGCGACGCGGGGCGTCGGGCCAGTCGTCGATGGACAGGTGCTTGTTGGCGTCGCTCAGCGCGTCCAGCTCGGGAAACTTGCGCTGGAACGCCTGGCTGGCGGCCACGGCACGGTTGAAGATCACGCGCTGGTTGGTCGGTTGCCCGTCGTCGCTGGTGACGGTGACGTCCAGGGAGTCGCCCAACTGCGGTGCCTCGGGGCTGCCATAGGCCAGGTGCACACGGTAGTGGATCGTCACACCGGGGTTGACGGCGTAGTCGGCCCAGCGAAATTTCTGCAGGGGCGCCTTGTCGCTGGGGGTGGCATGGAACTGGGGAAAAGTATGGGCCTTGTCGGGGAAGGTCAGGCTGTTGAACAGGAACAGCCAGGGCTTGTCGCCCTGCTGCTTCTCGATGGCAAAGCCCAGCAAGCCCTGGCGCCGATGTTCAGCCAGGTCCATGGCAAGCAGCACGCCGTTGGTGCCGGCATAGGCCTTGACCCGAAAATCGTCTTGGGGATTGGTGACGAGTACGCGCATGGTTCACTCCTGTGAGGGGCTGGCTGAGCATAGTGCAGTGATGCGGGTTCGCTGGGCAGGTCATTGGAACCAAGGGGATGCCATCGCGAGCAAGCTCGCTCCCACATGGGTTTCGCTGTGAACACATGAATGATGAACACCTCGGCCCCTGTGGGAGCGAGCTTGCTCGCGATAGGGCCCTGACAGTCACAGCACATTTCAATCGGCCTCATCGATATGCCTATACTCAGCCCCCAAACACTCCGCCAACTGCCGGGCCCGGCCCAGGCGAATCGGGCCTCTTTCGATGTCGATCAACAGGCACGGACAATCGAGGACCGGCGGTGAAAGCCCTTCCTTGACGCGTCCGTCGGTCATTACCAGCACCCGTTGCTGCTCCGCCGGGTAGCGCTTGCGCCGCGCCACCAGCCAGCGACCGGCCTCGTTCAACGCCGCCAGCAACGGCGTTCCGCCCCCTGCACCCAAGCCATCGAGCCAGTCGCGCAGACCGGCCGAGGCCTTTAGCCCCTGCACCTGCCAGTTCGGTTGCGTGCCGCTGGCTGTCAGCAGCGCCAAGCGGGCGCGTTGTCGGTAGGCGTCGTCGAACAATTGCGCCAACAGGCCTTTGCCGTCACTCAAGGCGCGATGACGCCGGGTCGAGGCCGACGCATCGACGCTGACCAGCCACAGCTCATGGGGAGACCGATGGCGATCGTGCCAACGCAAATCTTCATGTCGGCGTGGTCGGCCGTTGAGCAACGTCCCCGGCCAGTTCACCGCACCGCTGGCCGCCGCTTTGCTCCGGCCCTGGCGGCCCTGGTCGAGGCGTCCGGCGCGGGGTCTGGCATTCGCCCCCGCCGGCGAACGGGGGCGAATGCCTAGGGCTTTTTTGGCCAGCTCGGCACATCGCGCCGGGCCCCGGTCGGCAATGCCCGCGCTGGCAGGTCGCCCCACTGGCCCTGGCCTTCGTTGGGTTCAGTGGTTTTTTCCGCCCCTGTCGGTGCCTGGGACGGCACCGGTGCCGAATGCCCGCGCCGCCGGTGCCGCAAGGCAAACTCGGCGACCGCATCGATGTCTTCGCCGGCAATCGCCGCGGCGCCGCGCCAGGCGGCATGGGCCCGGGCCGCCCGCAGCCAGACCAGGTCGGCGCGCAAGCCATCGACCCCAGCGGCAAAACAACGCTCGGTGATCTGCGCCAGCGCCGCATCATCGAGGGCGATCCCGGCCAAGCGCTCGCGGGCCTGTTGGCAGCGTTCGCGCAACTGCTGTTGAGCCGTCTCCCACTCTGCGCAGAACGCCAACGGATCGCTGTCGAAATCCAACCGCCGCCGGATGATCTGGCCGCGCTCGGCCGGTGCGGTGTGACCATCGAGGGCGACGTTCAGGCCGAAACGGTCGAGCAACTGCGGACGCAGCTCGCCCTCTTCCGGGTTCATGGTGCCGATCAGGACAAAGCGCGCCGAGTGCCGATGGGAAATGCCGTCACGCTCGACCAGGTTGGCGCCGCTGGCGGCCACGTCAAGCAGCAGATCCACCAGGTGATCGGGCAGCAGGTTCACTTCATCGACATACAGTACGCCACCGTCGGCCTTGGCCAGCACGCCGGGAGAAAACTGCGCGCGCCCTTCCCCCAACGCCGCGTCCAGGTCCAGGGTGCCCACCAGCCGCTCTTCGGTCGCCCCGAGGGGCAAGGTGACGAACTGACCGCTGGCCAGCAGGTCCGCCAGGCCCCGGGCCAATGTGGACTTGGCCATGCCCCGCGGACCTTCGATCAGCACACCGCCGATTCTCGGGTCGATGGCGGCCAGGCACAGGGCCAGTTTCAGGTCATCGGCGCCGACCACGGCGGAGAGTGGGAAATGGGGGGTGTGGGTCATGTTGAATATCTCATGCATGTGAGAGAGTCCCTGTGGCGAGGGAGCTTGCTCCCGCTCGGCTGCGCAGCTGTCGTCATTCTGAAAGGGCACTGGGACTTCAGGTTCCGGGGGCTGCTGCGCAGCCCAGCGGGAGCAAGCTCCCTCGCCACAAGGGCTGGTCTGTGGTCCTCATTTCAGCCATCTTCTTCTATGTCCAACAACAAGTTCTCCAGCGCCTCGCGATACTCGCCTGGATCCTGCCACATCCCTCGCTGCTGCGCTTCGAGCATGCGCTCGGTCATGTCCCGCAGGGCGTCGGGGTTGTGCCGGCGGACGAACTCTCGGGTGTCCGGATCGAGCAGGTAGGCATCGGCCAGCAAGGCGTACTGGTGATCGTCGATCAATTGGGTGGTGGCATCGAAGGCAAACAGGTTGTCCACCGTCGCCGCCAGTTCGAACGCGCCTTTGTAGCCGTGCCGCTTCACGCCGTCGATCCACTTCGGATTGGCCGCGCGGGAGCGGATGACCCGGTTGAGCTCTTCCTTGAGGGTACGAATCCTGGGCAAGTCCGGCTGGCTGTGATCGCCATGGTAACTGGCCGCCGCATCGCCACTGAGGGTCTCGACCGCCGCCAGCATGCCGCCCTGGAACTGGTAGTAATCGTTGGAATCGAGCAGGTCGTGCTCGCGGTTGTCCTGGTTCTGCAACACCGCCTGCACCTGGCTCAAGCGCCGGGAGAACTGCTCCCGGGCGGCGGTGCCTTCATCGCTGGCACCGTAGGCGTAGCCGCCCCAGTTCAGGTACACCTCGGCCAGGTCCTCGCGGCTCTGCCACAAACGACCGTCAATCGCACCCTGCACGCCCGCGCCATAGGCACCGGGCTTGGCCCCGAAAATCCGCCAGCCGGCCTGGCGCGCCGCGGCTTCCGGCTCAAGACCCGACGCCTGCAAGGCTTCGCGCTCGCTGCGCACCTTGGCCGCCAAGGGGTTCATGTCGTCCGGCTCATCGAGGGCGGCGACGGCCTGCACGGCGGCGTCGAACAAGCGGATCAGGTTGGCAAAGGCATCCCGGAAGAACCCGGACACCCGCAACGTGACATCGACCCGGGGCCGGTCCAGCAGGCTCAACGGCAGGATCTCGAAGTCATCGACCCGCTGGCTGCCGGTGGCCCACACCGGACGCACGCCCATCAACGCCATGGCCTGGGCGATGTCGTCACCGCCGGTGCGCATCGTGGCGGTGCCCCACACCGACAGGCCGAGCTGGCGCAGGTGATCGCCGTGGTCCTGCAAGTGCCGTTCAAGGATCAGGTTCGCCGACTGGAAACCGATGCGCCACGCCGTGGTGGTGGGCAGGTTGCGCACGTCCACTGAGAAAAAGTTTCGCCCGGTGGGCAATACGTCCAGACGCCCGCGGCTCGGCGCGCCGCTGGGGCCGGCCGGCACGAAGCGCCCGCCCAGGGCATCGAGCAGGCCACGCATTTCCGCCGGGCCGCAGGCATCCAGGCGCGGGGCTACGACGGACCGCAGGTTTTCAATAATGTCGAAAACCGTCTCCCCGCCCACCCCCTCCAGTGGCTCGACGACACCGTCCAGCGCCCGCTCGATCAACTGCGCCGCGAACAGCTCCAGGCGCTCGCGGGTATCACCGGCGGTGCGCCAAGGCTCGGTACTGACCTGACGCAACGCCTCGGGGCGCTCCCCCGTCCAGGGCTCGGCCAAGGCACAATCCAGCGGATCGAAACCCAGCCCGAACGCCTTGGCCAGCGCCCGCAACAGACTCGACTGGGCGCCTTTGCCGTCGCCCCGGGGAATGCGCAGCAACGCCAGCAACGTATCGATGCGCAGCCGCCCGCTGGGCGACTCGCCAAAAACGTGCAGGCCGTCGCGGATCTGCGACTCCTTCAAGTCGCACAGGTACGTGTCCAGGCGGGGCAGCCAGATCGCCGCGTCGGCATCGCTGTCCAGGGCGGCATCCAGTTGCAGCTCACGGTCGATGTGCGTCTCGCGCACCAGGTTGAGGATGTCCCGTTGCAGTTCCCGGGCGCGGCGCGGATCGAGCAATTGCGCCTCGTAGTACTCGTCCGCCAACAACTCGAGGTTACGCAGCGGCCCATAGGTTTCGGCCCGGGTCAGCGGCGGCATCAAGTGGTCGATGATCACCGCCTGGGTCCGTCGCTTGGCCTGGGCGCCCTCGCCCGGGTCGTTGACGATGAATGGATAGATATTCGGCAGCGGCCCCAGCAGCACGTCCGGCCAGCAGTTTTCCGAGAGCCCGACGCCCTTGCCCGGCAGCCATTCGAGGTTGCCGTGCTTGCCGACGTGGATCGTTGCGTGGACGCCGTAGGTGTGGCGCAACCAGAAATAAAACGCCAGGTACCCGTGGGGCGGCACCAGGTCCGGGTCGTGGTACACCGCGCTCGGATCGACCTGATAACCCCGCGCCGGCTGGATGCCGACAAACGTCAGGCCCAGGCGCAGGCCGGCGACCATCAGGCGCCCGTCGCGGAACATCGGGTCCTGGTCGGGCGAGCCCCAGCGTGCCAACACCGCTTGGCGATTGGCCTCGGGCAGCGCGTCGAACAGGGATTGGTAGGCATCGAGGGCCAGGCTCTGGTGACAGGGACGCAAGTCGAGGCTGTCCAGGTCGTTACTGACCCCGCCGAGCAATTGCTGGATCAACGCAGTGCCGCTCGCCGGCAGTTCGGCCGGCAGTGGATAGCCCTCGGCCTGCAAGGCCCGCAGGATGTTCAAGGCCGCCGCCGGGGTGTCCAGGCCGACACCGTTGCCGATGCGCCCATCCCGGGTCGGGTAGTTGGCGAGGATCAGCGCCACTCGCTTTTGCGCGTTGGGCAGGCACGCCAGGGTGGTCCAGCGCTGGGCCAGTGCGGCGACAAAATCCATGCGCTCGGGCACGGCGCGGTAGCAGACCACGTCGCTCTGGCTGCGTTCGCTGCGCCAGGCCAAGTCCTTGAAACTGATGGGACGGCTGATGATTCGTCCGTCCAGTTCCGGCAAGGCAATGTGCATCGCCAGGTCCCGTGGTCCCAAGCCCTGCTCGTTGGCACGCCAGCCGGGTTCGTTGTCCTGGGCGCAAATGGCCTGGATCACCGGGATATTGCGGCGAAACGGTCGCAAATGCGGCGCTTCGGGGCTGGATTGAGCGAAGCCGGTGGTGTTGAGGATCACCCCCGCTTCCACCTCGTCCAGCCAGTCCTCGACCCGCGCAAGGCTAGCCGGCTCCTTGAGGCTGGCCACGGCAATCGGCAGCGGATTGAGCCCCGCCGCTTGCAGGCGCTGGCAGAACACGTCGATGAACGCGGTGTTCGCCGCTTGCAGGTGGGAGCGATAAAACAGCACCGCCGCCACCGGTTGCCCGGCCTGCCAGTCGGCTTGCCAATCGCCGAGGCTGGCGCTGGTTTTTAGCGGGTGATAGATCGCCGTGCGTGGCAGGGCCTGCGGCTCGGCCCAGGGGTAATCGCGGCCGAACCATTGGCTGCCGAGGTTGTGAAACAGGTCCAGGGCATTGCCCAACCCGCCCTGGCGCAAGAACTGCCAGAGCCGGTCGCGGTCCTCGACGGCCACGTTGCTCAGGTCACTGAGCTCCGGGTCCGGACGGTCATCCCCCGGCACCAGGATCAGCTTCACCCCGCGTCCGGCCAGCTCCATCAGGCGCTCGATGCCGTAGCGCCAATAGCCGATGCCGCCGTGCAGCGACAGCAGGATCACCTTGGCGTGTTGCAGCACGTCTTCGAAATACAGGTCCACCGAGGCGTGGTTCTGCACCTGCATCGGGTTGGCGAGGCGAAACTGCGGGTAGTCGTCCGGCAACTGCCGCGCCGCTTCGGCCAATAGCGCCAGGCTGGAGTCGCCGCTGCACAGGATCACCAGTTCGGCGGGGGTTTGCCCCAGGTCGGCAATGTTGTCATCCGACACGAAACCGCCGGGCTGAGTCCTGAGCAGGTGCATGGCTTAGGCGCTGAGGGCGGCGCGCAATTGCGCTTCGAGCAGCGCGGCATCCAGCGCCTGGCCGATCAGCACCAGACGGGTGACCCGCGCTTCCTCGGCGCCCCACTGACGGTCGAAATGCTTGTCGAAGCGCGTACCGACGCCCTGGATCAACAGGCGCATCGGCTTGTTCGGGATCGCCGCAAAACCCTTGATCCGCAGTACGCCGTGCTGGACCACCAGTTGCGTCAGTGCATCCAGCAGCAGGCTTTCGTCGGCCTGGGGCAGTTCGATGGAAATGGAATCGAAGGCGTCATGATCGTGGTCGTCATCGTCGCCGTCATGGTGATGGTCGTGATGGCTGTGGCGACCGTCGATGTGTTCTTCGGAACCGGCGCCCAGGCCGATCAGCACGTCCAGTGGCAGCCGACCGCTGCTGGCTTCGATGACCTTGACCGCTGGCGGCAGTTCTTCGGCGACTTCCAGGCGCACCCTGGCCAGGTCTTCAGGGCTGATCAGGTCGGCCTTGTTGAGGATCACCAGGTCGGCGCTGGCCAGTTGGTCGGCGAACAATTCGTGCAGCGGCGATTCGTGATCCAGGTTCGGGTCGAGTTTGCGCTGGGCGTCGACCTGGTCGGGGAAGGCGGCAAAGGTACCCGCGGCCACGGCCGGGCTGTCCACGACGGTGATCACCGCATCGACGGTGCAGGCGCTGCGGATTTCCGGCCACTGGAAGGCCTGGACCAGCGGCTTGGGCAGGGCCAAGCCAGAGGTTTCGATGAGGATGTGGTCGAGGTCGCCACGCCGGGCCACCAGCTCACGCATCACCGGGAAAAATTCTTCCTGCACCGTGCAGCACAGGCAACCGTTGGCCAGTTCGTAGACGCGGCCGTTGGCTTCTTCTTCGGTGCAACCGATGGTGCACTGCTTGAGGATCTCGCCGTCGATGCCCAGCTCGCCGAACTCGTTGACGATCACGGCGATGCGCCGGCCCTGGGCGTTGTCGAGCATGTGCCGCAGCAAGGTGGTCTTACCCGAGCCGAGGAAGCCGGTGACGATGGTGACGGGGAGTTTGGCCAGTGTTTTCATCGGATGCCCTTTGGCAAGGTGGCGGGCAAACGGGACGACAACCGCTGGCACAGGCGTGCGGAAGATTTCGCCACCGGATCACCCCGCCCGGTTGTAGTGAGAATCTGTTTCGAGGCAGGTCTCCTGGCTGACGGCGGGCCGGTCTTTCGACTGGCAATTGCTGCGCCTTCCCGTGCGCCTTTGGTAAAAAGGCATGCACAGTGGCCTTGCAGAAACCTCACCGTTCACAGTTGCGGGGGCAGCCGCGGCTTGGACCGCGTTCCCTTCTTAGCTCCGGCGCATGCCGAAGAACCTCGAAGGCGCAAGGCTACGCAGGGTGTGGGGGCGGGTCAATCTCCGCAAGTGATATGCCGGACGCTGTTGTGGGGGGGGGGGGGGGGGCCGGCTCGGGTGTGCGCGGGGCAGCTGGGAGACGGGCGGGGGGCGGGCGGCCGGGGCGGCGCGGAGCGG
>NZ_JABAEE010000087.1:13376-26346 GCF_023701885.1 Pseudomonas sp. CG7
CCCGCCCGGCGCGTCGGCCGCCGCCCCGCCGCGCGCGGCCCCCCCCCCCAACCCCCGCGGGGCGGCCGGGCGCGCCCGGCGGGCCTACCGCCCCCCCCGCCACAACAACCCGCTCGCCGCGGCCCTTGTGCATTGACGCCCTCCCCCTGCCCATGCTCTCCTGTGCGCCTAGTTACGGGTGCCCTTCACAGGGTGAAACGGGAAACCGGTGAATCGTGTGCTTTACTCCAAAGCCACGTCAGTCCGGTGCTGCCCCCGCAACGGTAAGCGAGCGAAGCGTCTGAACCACTGTGTCCACGGACATGGGAAGGGTGACGCTTGCAGGCCAGGCACAAGCCCAGCCCCTCGTGAGCCCGGAGACCGGCCCATGACTCAAGCATCAACAAACCCGCGGTGGGCGGGCGCTGTTCGAACCTTGGCGGGTTTTCGCCCGGGGTCTCATCGCGCTCGCATCCCCCACGGAACAAAAACAGAGGGAAGCGCCATGTCGACCATCAGCAGCACCGCCCGCTCCGCCAGCAGCACCACCACCCTGAGCCAACGCCTGAGCGCCGCGATCCTGGCTTCGATCCTGGGGGCGGGGTTGGTCTATTTCGCCGGTTTCTCCCACATCGAAGCGGTACACAACGCCGCCCACGATACCCGCCACAGCGCCGCCTTCCCCTGCCATTGAGAACCGACGACATGATCAAGCGTATCGCCCAGACCGCCGGTTTCAGCGGTTTGCTGGCCGCCCTGCTGTTGACCCTGTTGCAGAGTTTCTGGGTATCGCCGCTGATTCTCCAGGCGGAAACCTTCGAGAAGGCTCCGACGACCGAGGTTCACGAACACGCCGACGGGGCCCCCCATACCCATGACGCCGACGCCTGGGAGCCGGAAGACGGTTGGCAGCGGGTACTGTCCACCACCGGCGGTAACCTGGTGGTCGCCGTGGGTTTTGCCCTGATGCTGGCGGGCCTGTACACCTTGCGCGCACCGACTCGCACCTCCCAAGGCCTGCTCTGGGGCTTGGCCGGTTATGCCACCTTCGTCCTGGCACCGACCCTCGGCCTGCCCCCGGAGCTGCCCGGCACCGCGGCGGCCGACCTGGCCCAGCGGCAAATGTGGTGGATTGGCACCGCGGCGTCCACGGCGGTGGGCATTGCCTTGATCGCCTTCGGCCAGCATTGGCTGCTCAAGATACTGGGCGCGGCGACGTTGCTGGTGCCCCACGTCATCGGCGCACCGCAACCGGAAGTCCACTCGATGCTGGCGCCCGAAGCGCTTGAGAGCCAGTTCAAGATCGCCTCGCAGGTGACCAACGTCGCGTTCTGGCTGGCCCTGGGCCTGATCAGCGCCTGGCTGTTTCGCCGTGGCGACCAGGCCCACCACGACGCATGAACGCCGCGCCGATCCTGGTGATCGGCCTGGGCTGCCAGCGCGGTTGCCCGGCCAGCACACTGCGGGCCTTGCTCGAACAGACATTGATGGCCCACGGCATCGAGCTTCACCAGGTGCGGGCCCTGGCCAGTATCGACCTCAAGCGTGACGAGCCCGGGTTGTTGGAACTGGCCGGGCAATTGGGCTTGCCGCTGACCTGCTTCAGTGCCGAACAACTGGCCGACTACGAGCCGCGGCTCAGTCACCGTTCCGAGATCGCTTTCGAGCGAACCGGTTGCCACGGTATCGCCGAAAGCGCTGCCCTGGCCTTGGCCGACCAGTTGGGCACCACGACGTCGTCAACACTGCAGATTCCCCGACAGAAAGGCCCCCAATGCACGTTGGCATTGGCGGTCGTGGGGTAAAACCCGATAATCGGCGTCCAGGATCATGAGCGATATTCATCTGGGCGACGCTCACCCACCTTTCTCAGGAGCCGGTCAATGACCGTGTACTTCATCGGCGCCGGCCCCGGCGACCCGGACCTCATCACGGTCAAAGGCCAACGACTGATCCGCCAGTGTGCGGTGATCATCTACGCCGGCTCGCTGGTGCCGACCGCCGTCCTCGAAGGCCATTGTGCCGAACAGGTGATCAACAGCGCCGAGCTGCATCTGGAACAAATCATCGAATTGATCAAGAGCGCCCATCTCAAGGGCCAGGACGTGGCCCGGGTACACTCCGGCGATCCGAGCTTGTACGGCGCCATCGGCGAGCAGATTCGCTGCTTGCGGGAACTGGGCATCCCGTTCGAAATCATCCCGGGAGTAACCGCGACCTCAGCCTGCGCCGCCCTGCTGGGCGCCGAATTGACCTTGCCGGACATCTCCCAGAGCCTGATCCTCACCCGTTACGCCGACAAGTCCCCGATGCCCGCCGGGGAGGAACTGGGCAGCCTGGCCCAGCACGGGGCAACCATGGCGATTCACCTGGGGGTCAATCATCTGGAAAAAATCGTCGACGAACTGCGGCCCCACTACGGCGCCGATTGCCCGATCGCGGTGATCCACCGGGCGACCTGGCCAGATCAGGATTGGGTGATGGGGACGTTGGACGATATCGCGACAAAGGTACAAGCCAAGGGCTTTCGCCGCACGGCGCTGATTCTGGTGGGACGGGTGTTGGGCAACGATGTGTTCAGCGAGTCTTCGCTGTACCGCGCCGGGCATGCGCATCTGTACCGGCCCTGACTCCCTCAGCAAGAGCTAACCCAGATTCCCTGTGGGAGCGAGCTTGCTCGCGATAGCGGAGGGTCAGCCAGCAGTGGTGTTGAATGTACCAATGCCTTCGCGAGCAAGCTCGCTCCCACAGGGTTCGCCGAACACCCACAGGTTACGCGCCGATCACCGAAGCTTTTGTGGCGAGGGAGCTTGCTCCCGCTGGACCGCGAAGCGGTCCCCTGGCAACCCCTGCATCATCACGAGAATGCATCGATTGCCTGGCGATTGCTTCGCAATCGAGCGGGAGCAAGCTCCCTCGCCACAGCGTTTTGCGCGCAGCGAACACCTATCAGTAGTAGGCGTTTTCTTTCTGCGTATGGTCGGTCACGTCGCGTACGCCCTTGAGCTCCGGAATGCGCTCGAGCAAGGTGCGCTCGATGCCTTCCTTCAAGGTCACGTCAGCCTGGCCGCAGCCCTGGCAGCCGCCGCCGAACTGGAGCACGGCGATGCCGTCTTCCACCACGTCGATCAGCGACACCTGGCCGCCGTGGCTGGCCAGCCCCGGGTTGATTTCGGTTTGCAGGTAGTAATTGATGCGCTCGTTGACCGGGCTGTCGGCATTGACCATCGGCACCTTGGCGTTCGGCGCCTTGATGGTCAGCTGGCCGCCCATGCGGTCGGTGGCGTAGTCGACGACCGCATCGTCCAGGAAAGCTTCGCTGAACGAGTCGATGTACGCGGTGAAGCTCTTGAGCCCCATCGCGGTGTCTTCGGGTTTTTCTTCCCCCGGCTTGCAGTAGGCGATGCACGTCTCTGCGTACTGGGTGCCGGGCTGGGTGATGAAGCTGCGGATCCCGATACCCGGGGTGTTCTGCTTGGACAGCAGGTCGGCCAGGTAATCGTGGGCGGCATCGGTAATGGTTATGGCGGTCATGGAAACTCCTCGCAGGCTTGCCGGCAGTTTACGCCAATCATCGCGCCGGACAAAGTCCTAGTATTTTTGTCAGGAAAGCATCCGGCGGCACGGGGTTTGCCACCGGACCTGTCGATCAGAGGTTCTGGTAGCGATTCATGTCCAGCACACCGCTTTCCACGGGCTCCGTCTCCTGGATGGACTGGCTCAGGTCATGGAAGTAGTACCAGAAGTGCGGGTGGCTGCGGCGAATCCCCCAGCGCTCGACAATCCGCTCGAACGCCGGCGCGTCTTGGACGCCTTGCATGGCTTCGACGAACGCCGGCACTTGCCCGGCCGGAATGTTGAACAGGAAGTTCGGATAGCTGCTGAGCACGCCCGGGTAGACCGTCAGCGTGTCCAGCCCCGGTTGGTAGCGCCGTTCCTCCCCCAGCAGGAACGCCACGTTGCTGTGGGCGCGGTTGCGCAGCAGGCTGTAGACCTCACGCCGACCGCCAACGGTTTCGACGCGCAGCATCGTCGCTTCCGGCAGTTGGTCGATCACCTTGAGCCCCGCCGCCGGGCGCGACACCAGCCGACTGAGGGCCTGCTCGGCGTTTTGCAGCGTCGGGTCGATGTTCGGGCGCGAGCAGTAGGCCCCGTCGCAGCGGTTGAGCGGATCGGGGCGCGCGTTCAGCTCGCCATAGCGGGCTAGCAATTGCTGGGCGAAATCGCGCTTGGGGTCGTGCTCGTCAAGCTTGAGGGCCGTCGGCTTGTCATTGTCGATGGCCTCGTAATCGAGCCACATCTTGACTTTGCCACCGTCCTGGTACCAGTCGTCCAAGTACTCTTCGCGGGAGTCAGCGGGCATCAGGCGCAGGAAGTTCTGTTCCGCGCCATTGCGGATCAAGTCGAAATACAACCGGGTCTGGGCCTGGTGGGACACGTTGCCGAACACGTCGAAATTCACCGCCAGCTGATAGTAGGTACGCTCCAGCAACGGGAAGTCGAACAGCCACATTGTCTGCGGTACCTCGCCGATCAGCCCCTTGGTGACCGAAGCACTGTCGAAATGCCGGAAAATGCTCAGCAGCGCGTTGTCGTTGCCGGCCCACAGCGTCGACCAGCTCGGTGCCGGCAGCTCGGCATAGTTGTCGCGGCGCAAGGCTTCGTATTCGTTACGTTTGTCCCGATAGTCGAGCCACAGGCTGACGACACTGCCCACGTCATCGTTCTGCCCCGGCATCGCCAATAGCGGCGTGGCCTGGCCGCGATAGTTCGGGTCGGTGATGTACAGGTCGTGCTCGGGGGCCTGGAACAGCGCCCAGAAATTGTCGCGGATCACATCCGTGGCGATCTGGCCACGGCACACCGGCCCGCGAATGAACGTGCGCACGAAGTACTCGGCGTTATCGAGCATGAACTGGTAGCGGGCCTGGGCCGGGATCGCTTCGAAGGTGGAAAACGGATTGGCCCGGCGCTCCGGCCCATAACCCGGCAGCGCGCTGACCTGCCAGTTGCCGCTGTAGAACAGGCTCTTGATGCGCGCCATTTTCGCCGCGCTCAAGCCGTAGGTGATGTGGGTCTTGTGCACGATCACCCCCTGTACCGGCCAGAGCCGGTAATAAATGCGGGTACCAGGGTCGTCGTTGGGACGGCGGGTGTTGATCAGGTCGATCGGCTGGCCCGTGGGCGTGCGCGAACGCACCCACTGGAAGAAATGCCCCGGCTCGCCGCCCTTGAAATAGATGTGCGCCAGGAGCCAGTGTTCGAACAACCAGCGGCCCCCCAGGCTTTCCCGGGCGCCCGGGGCATTGAGCAGGTTTTCCCATTGCACCACTTGCAAGGCTTCGGCGGCGCTTGGGGCCAGGGCCTGCTGATCGATGGGCGCGCCTGCGGCCAACCAGCGCTGCAGGGTCTGGTATTGCTGGTCAGTCAGGCCGGTGACGGCCAGGGGCATGCCTTCCTTGGGATGGGCACCGGCGTATTCGTCGAATTGACCCGGCATCGCGCAACTGTTGTCGCGGTTGAGGCCCAGGATGATCTCTTCCGGCAGCTTGGCGTTAGGCTGCAACGGCGTGCGATGGCCCAACTCCAGCATGCGCGCCATCAACGCAGCCTGGCTGCCCTGGGCGTCGAGCACTGAATAGAAACCCTTGCGTTGCCAGGCGCGCGGGCCGGAGGCGTCATAGAACAAGCGGGTCGGGTCGGCCGCCTGGCGCCGCTCGCCGTCATACACCGACAGCTTGCTCGCCCCCCGCGCCGCGCCCTCGCCGCTGCCCAGGTTCAACTGGCAGGCGGAGTCGTAGCAGGCATGGCAGGCCACGCATTTTTCCGTGAAGATCGGCTGGATATCACGAGTGTAGGAGATCGCGGAAGCGGGATTCCCGGCGGCTGCGGTAAAAGACAACAGCAGCAGACTGCCGAATAAGACGCGGTACGGCATGTCTCGGGTCCCTAAGAGATAATCCGGCGATTCTACCGGGCCAGCATCGCCTTGCAAACATGAGCGATATTCATGCAAAAGCCGTCATGATCAAATCCTGCACAGGTTTGCTATCATCCCGGCCTTCGTAATGGTCTTTTTTCCAGGTAGTCCTATGTCTGATCGCAGCGCTCGCCTTTATCTTCTCCAGCAAGCCCTCAAGGAACGCATCCTGATCCTCGACGGCGGCATGGGCACGATGATCCAGAGCTACAAGCTGGAAGAACAGGACTACCGCGGCAAGCGTTTTGCCGACTGGCCGAGCGACGTCAAGGGCAACAACGATTTGCTCGTGCTCAGCCGCCCCGACGTGATCGGCGCCATTGAAAAAGCCTACCTGGATGCCGGCGCCGACATCCTCGAAACCAACACCTTCAACGCCACCCAGGTGTCCCAGGCCGACTACGGCATGCAGGGCCTGGCCTACGAGCTGAACCTGGAAGGCGCGCGCCTGGCCCGTAAGGTGGCCGACGCCAAGACCCTGGAAACCCCGGACAAGCCGCGCTTCGTCGCCGGCGTGCTCGGCCCGACCAGCCGCACCTGCTCGCTGTCGCCGGACGTGAACAACCCTGGCTACCGCAACGTGACCTTCGATGAACTGGTGGAAAACTACACCGAGGCCACCAAGGGCCTGATCGAAGGCGGCGCCGACCTGATCCTCATCGAGACGATCTTCGACACGCTGAACGCCAAGGCGGCGATCTTTGCCGTGCAAGGGGTCTACGAAGAACTGGGCGTCGAACTGCCGATCATGATCTCCGGCACCATCACCGACGCCTCCGGCCGCACCCTCTCCGGCCAGACCACCGAAGCCTTCTGGAACTCGGTGGCCCACGCCAAGCCCATTTCCGTCGGCCTGAACTGCGCCCTCGGCGCCAGCGAACTGCGCCCGTACCTGGAGGAGCTGTCGAACAAGGCCAGCACCCACGTATCGGCCCACCCCAACGCAGGCCTGCCCAACGAATTCGGGGAATACGACGAACTGCCGGCCGAGACGGCCAAGGTCATCGAGGAGTTTGCCCAGAGCGGTTTCCTGAACATCGTCGGCGGCTGCTGCGGCACCACCCCGGCGCACATCGAAGCCATCGCCAAGGCCGTGGCCGGCTATGCGCCGCGACAGATTCCGGAGATTCCCCGGGCCTGCCGCCTGTCGGGCCTGGAGCCGTTCACCATCGACCGCAGCTCGCTGTTCGTCAACGTCGGCGAGCGGACCAACATCACCGGCTCCGCCAAGTTCGCCCGGCTGATCCGCGAGGACAACTACACCGTAGCACTGGAAGTGGCCCTGCAACAGGTCGAGGCCGGCGCCCAGGTGATCGCCATCAACATGGACGAGGGCATGCTCGATTCGAAGAAGGCCATGGTGACCTTCCTCAATCTGATTGCCGGCGAACCGGACATTTCCCGGGTGCCGCTCATGATCGACTCCTCCAAGTGGGAAGTGATCGAAGCGGGCCTCAAGTGCATCCAGGGCAAGGGCATCGTCAATTCCATCAGCATGAAGGAAGGCGTCGAGCAGTTCATCCACCACGCCAAGCTGTGCAAGCGCTACGGCGCCGCGGTGGTGGTGATGGCCTTCGACGAAGCCGGCCAGGCCGACACCGAGGCGCGCAAGAAGGAAATCTGCAAGCGCTCCTACGACATCCTGGTCAATGAAGTCGGCTTCCCTCCGGAAGACATCATCTTCGACCCGAACATCTTCGCCGTTGCCCCCGGTATCGAAGAGCACAACAACTATGCCGTGGACTTCATCAACGCCTGCGCCTACATCCGCGACGAACTGCCCTACGCACTGACCTCCGGCGGCGTGTCCAACGTGTCGTTCTCGTTCCGCGGCAACAACCCGGTGCGCGAGGCGATTCACTCGGTATTCTTGCTGTATGCGATCCGTGCGGGCCTGACCATGGGCATCGTCAACGCCGGCCAACTGGAGATCTACGACCAGATCCCGGTGGAGCTGCGCGACGCCGTGGAAGACGTGATCCTCAACCGTACACCCGAGGGCACCGACGCCCTGCTCGCCATCGCCGACAAGTACAAGGGTGACGGCAGCGTCAAGGAAGCGGAAACCGAAGAATGGCGCGGCTGGGAAGTGAACAAGCGCCTGGAGCACGCGCTGGTCAAGGGCATAACCACCCACATCGTTGAAGACACCGAGGAATCGCGACTGTCGTTCGCCCGGCCGATCGAGGTCATCGAAGGCCCGCTGATGGCCGGCATGAACATCGTCGGCGACCTGTTTGGCGCTGGCAAAATGTTCCTGCCCCAAGTGGTCAAGTCTGCCCGTGTCATGAAGCAGGCCGTGGCGCACCTGATCCCGTTCATCGAGGCGGAAAAAGGCGACAAGCCAGAGGCGAAGGGCAAGATCCTCATGGCGACGGTCAAGGGCGACGTCCACGACATCGGCAAGAACATCGTCGGCGTCGTGTTGGGGTGCAACGGCTATGACATCGTCGACCTGGGCGTGATGGTGCCGGCGGAAAAGATCCTGCAGGTGGCCAAGGAACAGAAGTGCGACATCATCGGCCTGTCCGGCCTGATCACCCCGTCCCTGGATGAGATGGTGCACGTGGCGCGGGAGATGCAGCGCCAGGATTTCCATCTGCCGGTGATGATTGGCGGTGCTACGACCTCCAAGGCTCACACGGCGGTGAAGATCGAGCCCAAGTACAGCAACGATGCGGTGAGCTATGTCACCGACGCTTCCCGCGCCGTGGGCGTGGCGACCCAGTTGCTGTCCAAGGAACTCAAGCCGGCGTTCGTCGAGAAAACCCGCCAGGACTACATCGACGTGCGCGAGCGCACCTCGAACCGCAGCGCCCGCACCGAACGCCTGAGCTACCCGGCGGCCGTGGCGAAGAAGCCGCAGTTCGACTGGAGCAGCTACCAGCCGGTCAAGCCGACCTTCACCGGTGCCAAGGTGCTGGACAATATCGACCTGAACGTCTTGGCCGAATACATCGACTGGACACCGTTCTTCATCTCCTGGGACCTGGCCGGCAAGTACCCACGCATCCTCACCGACGAAGTGGTCGGCGAAGCGGCCACGGCGTTGTACGCCGATGCCCGGGCGATGCTGCGCAAGCTGATCGACGAGAAACTCATCAGCGCCCGCGCCGTGTTCGGCTTCTGGCCCGCCAACCAGGTGCACGACGATGACCTGGAAGTCTATGGCGACGACGGCAAGCCACTGGCGCGCCTGCATCACCTGCGCCAGCAGATCATCAAGACCGACGGCAAGCCGAACTTCTCCCTGGCCGACTTCGTCGCGCCGAAGGACAGCGGCGTCACCGATTACGTCGGCGGCTTCATCACCACCGCCGGCATCGGCGCCGAAGAAGTCGCCAAGGCTTATCAAGAAGCCGGCGACGACTACAACTCGATCATGGTCAAGGCCCTGGCCGACCGTTTGGCCGAAGCCTGCGCCGAATGGCTGCACCAGCAGGTGCGCAAGGAACACTGGGGTTACGCCAAGGACGAAAGCCTGGACAACGAGGCGCTGATCAAGGAGCAATACACCGGCATCCGCCCTGCCCCCGGCTACCCGGCCTGCCCGGATCACACCGAGAAGGCCACGCTGTTCCGCCTGCTCGATCCCGAGGCCAGTGAAATGAAAGCCGGGCGCAGCGGCGTGTTCCTCACCGAACACTACGCCATGTTCCCGGCGGCGGCGGTCAGCGGCTGGTACTTCGCCCATCCCCAGGCGCAGTACTTTGCCGTGGGCAAGATCGATAAGGACCAGGTGCAGAGCTATACGGCGCGCAAGGGCCAGGATTTGAGCGTGACTGAACGTTGGTTGGCGCCGAATCTGGGTTACGACAACTAGGACCCCTTCGCTTCACAAAGATCGCAGCCTGCGGCAGCTCCTACAGGGTGTGTGGATTCCTGTAGGTGCTGCCGCAGGCTGCGATCTTTTGTCTATGCTTGTTCCAAACCCATGGCAGACGAGGGATTTATGGACGATCCAGTCGACAACAAGCCGCCAACGCTGTTGCAGATGATGCACAGCGTGCTGGCCGCCGCTTTCGGCGTGCAGAGCGGCAAGAACCGCGCCCGGGATTTCACCCACGGCAAACCGAGTCACTTCGTGATATTGGGGATCGCTTTCACGGCGATCTTCGCCTTGACGTTGTTTGGCATCGTCAAGCTGGTGGTGCATCTGGCGGGGTTGTAGCTCTTCAACGCCACACAAAATCCTGTGGGAGCGAGCTTGCTCGCGATAGCGATTGTTCAGTCAGGCATGATGCGACTGATACACCGCTATCGCGAGCAAGCTCGCTCCCACATTGGCTACGGCGTTGACGACAAATTATTGGTGACTGACCCAGAACACTGCGGTACCCACCACCAGGATAATCAGGAACAAAATGGCCCAGGCATCAACAGTACTGTCGCTTTTCCTTGCTTTGGTCGGATTGCTCATTGCATCGCCTCTTGTCGGTTTTGTAGGTGATTGCATAGGGACTCGACCACAGTTAAGACGATGATTGCCCGTACGACAAATGTGGGTTAGACAATAATCAGTCTCATTAGTCGATTTGGTTCTTTACATATACTCAAACATCACTTTTGCGCATAACTCAAAACAGGTATCTTGCACCGGCTCCTCTAGGAGTGCGCGGCCGTGCGCGCAGAATTGCCGAGGCAGAACCCGATTCCAGCGAGCCAACATGCAGCTGTTTCTGATCGGCCCAAGCCTGAGACCGAGACTTATATGTACGTATATGACGAGTACGATCAGCGAATCATCGAGGACCGCGTCAAGCAGTTCCGTGATCAGACCCGACGCTATCTGGCAGGCGAGCTGAGCGAAGAAGAATTCCGCCCTCTGCGCCTGCAGAATGGCCTGTATATCCAGCGCTTCGCCCCGATGCTGCGCGTGGCCGTGCCTTATGGCCAGTTGACCTCGCGCCAGGTGCGCAAGCTGGCGCAGATTGCCCGCGACTATGACAAGGGCTATGCACACATCAGTACCCGGCAGAACGTCCAGTACAACTGGCCGGCCCTGGAAGACGTGCCTGAGATCCTGGCCGAACTGGCCACCGTGCAGATGCACGCGATCCAGACCAGCGGCAACTGCCTGCGCAACGTCACCACCGACCAGTTCGCCGGTGTCGCGGCCGACGAGTTGATCGACCCGCGGCCGTGGTGCGAAATCGTTCGCCAGTGGACGACGTTCCACCCGGAATTCGCCTACCTGCCGCGCAAGTTCAAGATCGCAATCAACGGCTCGACCTCGGACCGTGCGGCCATCGAAGTCCATGACATCGGCCTGGAGACGGTCTACAACGCCGCCGGCGAGCTGGGCTTCCGTGTGCTGGTGGGCGGCGGCCTGGGGCGTACCCCGGTGGTCGGCGCGTTCATCAACGAGTTCCTGCCGTGGCAGGACCTGCTGAGCTACCTCGACGCCATCCTGCGGGTGTACAACCGCTATGGCCGTCGCGACAACAAGTACAAGGCGCGGATCAAGATCCTGGTCAAGGCCCTGACGCCGGAAGTGTTCGCCGAGAAGGTCGAAGCCGAGATGGCTCACCTGCGTGGCGGCCAGACCACCCTGACCGAAGCCGAAGTGCATCGCGTCGCCAAGCACTTCGTCGACCCGCAGTACAAGGCGCTGGCCAATCAGGACGCCGAACTGGCTGCCCTCGACAAGGAACACCCGGGTTTCGCCCGCTGGCGCACCCGCAACACCCTGGCCCACAAGAAGCCGGGTTATGTCGCGGTGACCTTGTCCCTGAAACCGACCGGCGTCGCACCGGGCGACATCACCGACAAGCAACTGGACGCCGTCGCCGACCTGGCCGAGCGCTACAGCTTCGGCCAACTGCGCACGTCCCACGAGCAGAACATCATCCTGGCAGACGTTGAACAGAGCCAGTTGTTCACCTTGTGGGGCGAGCTGCGTGAGCAAGGTTTCGCCACGCCGAACATCGGCCTGCTGACCGACATGATCTGCTGCCCGGGCGGCGATTTCTGCTCCCTGGCCAACGCCAAGTCGATCCCTATCGCCGAATCGATCCAGCGCCGTTTCGACGACCTGGACTACCTGTTCGACATCGGCGAGCTGGACCTGAACATTTCCGGTTGCATGACCGCCTGTGGTCACCACCACGTGGGCCACATCGGCATCCTGGGCGTGGACAAGAAAGGCGAAGAGTTCTACCAGGTCTCCCTGGGCGGCAGCGGTAGCCGCGACGCCAGCCTGGGCAAGATCCTCGGCCCGTCGTTTGCCCAGGACGACATGCCTGACGTGATCGAGAAGCTGATCGACGTGTACATCGAACAACGTACCCCGGACGAGCGCTTCATCGACACTTACCAACGTATTGGCATCGACCTCTTCAAGGAACGCGTCTATGCAGCGAATCATTAAGAACAACGAGGTCATCGACGAAACCTGGCACCTGCTGCCCAAGGACGCGAGTTTCGATGGCATCTCCAACTGTGACGACCTGATCGTGCCCCTGGCCCTGTGGCGCGATCATGCCCACGCCCTCAAGGCCCGCGACGGCGGCCTGGGTGTGTGGCTGGACGCCGACGAGGAAGTTGAGGAAATCGGTGATGATGCCAACCAGTTGCAGGTCATCGCCCTGAACTTCCCGGCCTTCACCGACGGGCGCAGCTACTCCAACGCACGCCTGCTGCGTGACCGCTATGGTTTCAAGGGTGAATTGCGAGCCATTGGCGACGTACTGCGCGACCAGTTGTTCTACATGCGCCGTTGCGGTTTCGACGCCTTCGCCTTGCGCGCCGACAAAGACCCCTATGAAGCCCTCGAAAGCCTCAAGGACTTCTCGGTGACCTACCAGGCCGCCACTGACGAGCCGCTGCCGCTGTTCCGTCGGCGCTGAAACCTGATACACAAAAAAGCCCTGATCCGGGTGTGCCGGTTCAGGGCTTTTTTGTTGATGGATGATCGATGCCCAGGCCCCCCGAACCATTGTGGGAGCGGGGGGGGGGGGGGGGCCGGGGGGCCCGGCGACCCCCGGCGAGGCGCGCGAGCGGCCGGGGGGG
>NZ_JABAEE010000088.1:0-8870 GCF_023701885.1 Pseudomonas sp. CG7
GGTAGTAGTCGAGGGCGCGGGTGGCGGCGTCATCGAGCTTTTTTTCTTCCTGCGCTTGGACGCGGGATTTGTGGCCGTTTTGCGGTGGATTCGGCGTAGGTTTGAACATGGGTAGGTTTCCTATAGAGAACCGCCCTGGATCGCTTGCACGCAATGAAGGGTGGCAGCTGTGTGCGAGTGTGCAAGACCGAGCAACCATACCCAAAACTCGGCAGATCCGAAGATCTCCCGAACACAGCCGCCATAAAACACGGGCGCGAACGCGCCACGAATGGCTAGAAGCATTAAGGGTTGGTGTTTTACCCGGACTTGCACGTCCGTGTCACCGTTTTTTGCGATGACGAACAGAGGTTAGCGGCACTCGGAAACGCTGCCTAGTTCATGCACAGCCCTACGTCTTGAAGGAAATCTCCGAGGATTGGGCGGGGAAAAAGCCCCCAATCACCCCTGCCGTAGGACGTCGGCTACTTTCTGTAATTTTGGTTATATAAAAATTCTTAAATAGTCTTTTTAAGAATATCTGCACTTATCTAGTATTGCTCCCACGCCGCAAGCAGTGCCGCCCACTGCCAGGCATTCATTCAAAGGAGCAGCAGCATGAGCGCATCTCTACGTAGCGTTGACGGCCAGGACGAAGCAACCATCTTGCGCGAGATCCAGAGCGCGTTGCGCGACCTGCGTTTTGGGGCAGTGGAAATCACTGTGCATAACGCCCAGGTGGTGCAGATCGAACGCAAGGAAAAATTCCGCTTGCAGCAACCCAGTCATAAGCCGTCTTGAAAGCCAAAAGATCGCAGCCTTCGGCAGCTCCTACGGGGGCTAGGTGTAGGAGCTGCCGAAGGCTGCGATCTCTTTCTAAAAGCCAAACGAATTTCCAGAAGTCATAAGAAAACCAGAATTCCAGGAGCTTTCACCATGTCGCCCATTCGTCGTTATGCCCTGGCCGCACTGGCCAGTGCTGTTTTTGCAGGTTCCGCCGTTGCCAAGGATTACGAGTTGCTCAACGTGTCCTACGACCCGACGCGCGAGCTGTACCAGGATTACAACGCCGAATTCGTCAATTTCTGGAAGAAGGCGCACCCGGACGACAGCGTGAAGATCCAGCAGTCCCATGGTGGCTCGGGCAAGCAAGGCCGGGCGGTGATCGATGGTCTGCGCGCCGACGTGGTGACCCTGGCCCTGGCCGGCGACATCGATGAAATCGCCAAGCTGGGCAAGTCCCTGCCGGCGGACTGGCAAACCCGCCTGCCGGACGCCAGCACGCCCTACACCTCGACCATCGTGTTCCTGGTGCGCAAGGGCAACCCCAAGGACATCAAGGATTGGGATGACCTGATCAAGAACGACGTGTCGGTCATCACCCCGAACCCGAAGACCTCCGGCGGCGCTCGCTGGAACTTCCTCGCCGCCTGGGCCTATGGCCTGAAGGCCAATGGGGGTGACGAAGCCAAGGCCAAGGAATACGTGCAGGCGCTGTTCAAGCACGTGCCGATCCTCGACACCGGCGCTCGTGGCTCGACCATTACTTTCGTCAACAACGGTCAGGGCGACGTGTTGCTGGCCTGGGAAAACGAAGCCTTCCTGGCGCTGAAAGAAGACGGTGGCGCCGAAAAATTCGACATCGTCGTGCCGTCGCTGTCGATCCTCGCCGAACCGCCGGTGGCGGTGGTGGACAAGAACGCCGAGAAGAAGGGCAATGCCGAGATCGCCGAAGCGTACCTCAAGCACCTCTATAGCCCGGCCGGCCAGGAAATCGCCGCGAAAAACTACTATCGCCCGCGTGACAAGGATGTGGCCGCCCAGTACGCCCGGCAATTTCCAAAGGAGGAGCTGGTGACCATCGACAAGGACTTCGGCGGCTGGAAAACTGCCCAGCCGAAATTCTTCAACGATGGCGGCGTGTTCGACCAGATCTATCAGGCGCAGTAAGCTGAAATAGTGCGCAATTCATGTGGGAGCGAGCTTGCTCGCGAAGGCGGTGGCACAGTCAATAACCCTGTTGCCTGATACACCGCTTTCGCGAGCAAGCTCGCTCCCACAGGTTCCGCACCCTGCGAGCTCTCAACCAAGGACCTTTATGTCGCGTCGCATATCCCCCGTCATACCCGGCTTCGGGCTGACGCTGGGCTACACCCTGGTGTACCTCAGCCTGATTGTGCTCATCCCCCTGGCGGCGATGTTCGTGCATGCCGCTCAACTCACCTGGGAACAATTCTGGGCGATCATCTCGGCGCCGCGGGTGCTGGCAGCCTTGAAGCTCAGCTTCGGCACCGCCCTGTACGCCGCGATCATCAACGGCGTGATCGGTACGCTGCTGGCTTGGGTGCTGGTGCGCTACACCTTCCCCGGCCGCAAGATCATCGACGCAATGATCGACCTGCCGTTCGCCCTGCCCACCGCCGTGGCCGGTATCGCGCTGACGGCGTTGTACGCGCCGACCGGTCTGGTGGGCCAGTTCGCCACGGACCTGGGTTTCAAGATCGCCTACACCCCGCTGGGCATCACCTTGGCGCTGACCTTCGTGACGCTGCCGTTCGTGGTGCGCACGGTGCAGCCGGTGTTGGCCGATATTCCCCGTGAAGTCGAAGAAGCCGCCGCCTGCCTCGGTGCGAAACCGTGGCAGGTATTCCGCCACATCCTCGTGCCGGCGTTGTTGCCGGCCTGGTTGACCGGCTTCGCCCTGGCTTTTGCCCGTGGCGTGGGCGAGTACGGTTCGGTGATTTTCATCGCCGGCAACATGCCGATGAAAACCGAGATCCTGCCGCTGCTGATCATGGTCAAGCTCGACCAATACGACTACACCGGCGCCACTTCCATCGGCGTGCTGATGCTGGTGGTTTCCTTCGTCCTGTTGCTGCTGATCAACCTGCTGCAGCGGCGCATCGAAACCCCATAAGGAGGCGCGAACCATGTCCCAATCGTCTATTTCCGCAGCCTCCACCAACGCTGCCCGTCGTGGCAGTGCGACGTCGCGGCGGGTCTTGATCGGCCTCGGCTGGCTGATTTTTGCGCTGTTCTTGCTGTTGCCACTGTTCATCGTGGTATCCCAGGGCCTGAAGCTCGGGCTGGGGGCGTTCTTTACCGCGATCTTCGAACCCGACGCGCTGTCGGCATTGAAGCTCACCGTGATAGCCGTGCTGATCTCGGTGCCGCTGAACCTGGTGTTTGGCGTCAGTGCCGCGTGGTGCGTAAGCAAATACTCATTCCGTGGCAAAAGCATGCTGGTGACGCTGATCGACCTGCCGTTCTCGGTGTCGCCAGTGATCGCCGGTCTTGTCTACGTGCTGATGTTCGGCGCCCAGGGCCTGTTCGGGCCGTGGCTGTCGGATCACGACATCCAGATCGTGTTCGCGCTGCCGGGCATCGTGCTGGCGACGATCTTCGTCACCGTGCCGTTCGTGGCCCGTGAGCTGATCCCGCTGATGCAGGAACAAGGCACCCAGGAAGAAGAGGCCGCGCGCCTGCTGGGGGCCAATGGCTGGCAGATGTTCTGGCATGTCACCGTGCCGAACATCAAGTGGGGCCTGATCTATGGCGTGGTGCTGTGTACCGCCCGGGCCATGGGTGAGTTCGGCGCGGTGTCGGTGGTGTCCGGGCTCATTCGCGGGGTGACCAACACCCTGCCGCTGCACGTCGAGATCCTCTACAACGAATACAACCACGTGGCCGCGTTCGCTGTGGCGAGCCTGTTGCTGATCCTGGCGCTCTTCATCCTGCTGCTCAAGCAGTGGAGCGAAAACCGAATCAACCGCCTGCGCGCCAGCGCCGCGGAGGAATAAGTCATGTCGATCGAAGTCCGTAACGTCAGCAAGAATTTCAACGCCTTCCGGGCCCTGGACGACATCAGCCTGGACATCCAGAGCGGTGAGCTGGTAGCGCTGCTCGGGCCATCCGGTTGCGGCAAGACCACCTTGCTGCGGATCATCGCCGGCCTCGAGACCCCGGACCAAGGCAACATTGTGTTCCACGGCGAGGATGTCTCCGGCCACGACGTGCGTGATCGCAACGTCGGTTTCGTGTTCCAGCACTACGCCTTGTTCCGCCACATGACGGTGTTCGACAACGTTGCTTTCGGCCTGCGCATGAAGCCCAAGGGCCAGCGTCCGAACGAAAGCCAGATCGCGACCAAGGTCCATGAACTGCTGAACATGGTGCAATTGGACTGGCTCGCCGACCGCTACCCGGAGCAGTTGTCCGGCGGCCAGCGCCAGCGTATCGCCCTGGCCCGCGCCTTGGCGGTGGAACCCAAGGTGCTGCTGCTGGACGAACCGTTTGGCGCCCTCGACGCCAAGGTCCGCAAGGAACTGCGCCGCTGGCTGGCGCGGTTGCACGAGGACATCAACCTGACTTCGGTGTTCGTGACCCACGACCAGGAAGAAGCCATGGAAGTCGCCGACCGCATCGTGGTGATGAACAAGGGCGTGATCGAGCAGATCGGCTCGCCGGGCGATGTCTACGAAAACCCGGCCAGCGACTTTGTGTATCACTTCCTCGGCGACTCGAACCGCCTGCATTTGGGTGAGGACCGGCATGTGCTGTTCCGCCCGCACGAAGTCTCGCTGTCGCGCTCGGAACTGGAAGACCACCACGCCGCCGAAGTCCGCGCCATCCGTCCGCTCGGCGCTACCACTCGGGTGACCCTGAAGGTGGAAGGCCAGAGCGAGCTGATCGAGGCGGAAGTGGTGAAGGACCATGACAGCCTGGTGGGGCTGGCGAAGGGCGAGACGCTGTTCTTCAAGCCGAAGGTCTGGCAGAAAATCGCCAACCTCTAAGAGCAAAAGAACAAGCAAAAGCATCGCGAGCAGGCTCGCTCCCACAGTAGAACTTTAGTGAACACAATATTGGTGTGCATATGGAGAGCCATTGTGGGAGCGAGCTTGCTCGCGATGGCGGTGGAGCAGTCGACACATCGGTGACTGGCCGAGCGCAATCGCGAGCAAGCTCGCTCCCACAGAGGTAGCCTAACCGCTACCTGCGTGGTGTAGCTTTCAGGCGGCCGAACGCTGGTTGCGCAATGCCACCGGCCCGGCGCGCTCTTCGATGGCGTGCTTCAGTTCGCCGCGAAGCCCCAGCAGGAAGCCGGCTTCCACCACCACAAACAGCGGCCCGACAATCAGCCCGGTGAGGTCGTCGACGAACGCCGGCTTGCGGCCTTCGTAATAGTGGCCGACGAACTGGATCACCCAGCCCACCACGAACATGCCTAGGCCACTGCCCAGCCACACCCAGGTGCTTTGCGCGGCGAGCACCTGGCCCAGCCAGACGGCGAGACCCAGCAGCACCGTCATCAGCACGCCTAGGCGCAGTTCCAGGCGCAGGTAGAACCAGGCACTGGCCACCGCCACCAGCAGCGCCGGCGACACCAGCACCGCGCCCACTGGCCAGCCGGGCCGTGACAGCAGCACGGCGACGGCGACGAAGATCAGCGGGATGCCGATGAAGTGGCTGGCGATGTTGCGCGGGTCGCGGTGATACGCGGCGTATTGACTGAGATGATCGACGAGGCTTTTCATTGTTGTTCCTCCTGAGGTGATGCCTGCATGATGCCCGGGTATCACCAGGCGTTCTGTCAGTTAGCCGACACTTGTCCCGGAGTTTCCATGAATTCCCATCCCTGGCACTCACACCTGATGGCGGGCCACTGGTACAGCCATCTGCCTGCTGAGTTACAGAATAGTCTGCTGGGCATGGCGCGGGTGCGCCATCTGGCGCCGGGCCATCGGCTGTTCCAGCGCGGCGATCCACCCTGCGGGCTGTATGCCGTGCTGGAAGGCGCGGTGCGCGTCGGTGCGGTGAACGAACAGGGCAAGGAGGCATTGCTGAGCGTGGTGGAAGCGCCTCACTGGTTCGGTGAAATCTGCCTGTTCGATGGCCAGCCACGGACCCATGATGCGGTCGTGGTGGGTCAAGGCGTGCTGCTGCACGTGCCCCAGGCGCCGTTGTTGGCTTTCCTGCAGGAGCAACCGATCCACTGGCGCCATCTCGCCTTGTTGATGAGCCACAAACTGCGCCTGACCTTCATCAACCTCGAACACCTGAGCCTGATGCCCGCCCCGGCCCGCCTGGCCCACCGCCTGCTGATGATCGCCGAAGGCTACGGCGAAACCGAACCGGCCCGGCGGGTCCTGCAACTGCCCCAGGAACAACTGGCGCTGATGCTCTCGCTGTCGCGTCAGACCACCAACCAGATCCTCAAGGACCTGCAGGCCCAGGGCATTCTTCACCTGGGCTACGGCGAGATCGAAATCGTCGACATTGAACGGTTGCGAGCGCTGACCACAATTTAAAAGCCGACGCGGCATCCGTGGCGAGGGAGCTTGCTCCCGCTGGCCTGCGCAGCAGGCCCCAGCAATCTACAGGCGGATCGCATAGGCCGGTTTTGCGACTGCTGCGCAGTCGAGCGGGAGCAAGCTCCCTCGCCACGGGCTTGGGTTGTCTGGGCGAAAGTCATCGCGAGCAAGCTCGCTCCCACAGGGGTTAGGTGTTGTCGCAGCTATTGCGGTCACACCGCTTCCAATGTGGGAACGAGCTTGCTCGCGATAGGGCCAGCCCAGGCACTGCAAATCCCTAGCGCAACCCATCCCGGAACTGCCCCGGCGTCATGCCGGTCCAGCGTTTGAAGGCGCGGCTGAAGCTGCTGGCGTCGGCAAAGCCCAGCAGGTAACTGACTTCGCTCAGCGAGCATTGCGGATCGCGCAGGTGCAGCAATGCAAGGTTTTCCCGGCATTCGTTGAGCAGTGCGTCGAAGCGGCAGCCTTCGTCGGCCAGGTGCCGTTGCAGGCTGCGCAGGCTCAAGTGCATGGCCTGGGCGATGCGTTCGGCGCTGGGCTCGCCTTCGGGCAGTTGCGCCTCGATGGCCGCGCGAACCTTGCGCTCCCAGGTCAGTGGCTGGAGCTGGGCGAGGGTGCGTTCGAGCACGGTTTCGTTGTGTTCGGCCAGTTCCGGGTTGGCGTCGTCCAGGTGGCTGTCGAAGTCGCTGAGGTTGATCTCCAGGCAATCCTGGGCGGCGCCAAAATGCACTGGCGAGCGGAACACCTTGTGCCACGGGCTGGGGTCGGTCGGTTCCGGACGCCGCAGGTACACCGCCAGCGGTGCGTAATCGCGGCCGAGCCGGTTGCGGCAGGTGCGCACGTAAATCGCCGCGAACGCATCGATGGCTTCAAACGCCGGCGCCGGCCGGCCCGGGGGCACATCGAGGCTGAAGCGGTAGCGGTCTTCGCCACGGCTCAATTGCAGGGCCAGGGCATCGCTGACCACGGGGTGATAACGCACGATCCGCTCGAACACTTCCCGCAGGCTGCCACTGGCCACCAGGGCATAACCCAATGCGTGGAATGTGGTGGGGCTGACGAAGCGCGACACCCGCAGGCCGATGGCCGGGTCGCCGCTGGCCTGCACCGCCAAGGCCCACAGGCGCGTAGTGGCCGAGAGCGGGTAGCGGGCGTTCGGGTCGTCCATCCATTGCGGGTCGAGGCCGGCCTCGACGCACAAGGCATGGCTGTCCAGGCCCAGCGCATCGAGCTGTTTGCGCAGGGCGCGGGTCCAGCTGGCGAGGGAAGTCGGTTCCGTCATGACGATTGGCGCTTGCGGTCAACAGGTTGGCGTATACGGCTACCACCCCGTGGGACAACACCCGGCAGGATGAGCACATCTCTAACAGAGGATGTAAGCCATGCACGGCACTTGCGCAAGCCCCGAGCGATTGAATGCACAACAACGAGCGGCCCATATTCGCCAGGTGGTCCTGGCCCGGGGTGAGGAATTGCGTCAGCGCTATCCGATCCTGCGTCATCAGGATGCGCTGGGTGCGGGCATCCTGGCGTTCGCCCTGGCGGGGATGATCGGTTCGGCGCTGCTCTACCTCAATGGTGACCTGGCTGGCTGGGCGTGCCTGTTGCTCAACGCGTTTTTCGCGTCCCTGACCCACGAGCTGGAACACGACCTGATCCACAGCATGTATTTTCGCAAGCAGCGCCTGCCCCACAACTTGATGATGGGCCTGGTGTGGCTGGCGCGGCCGAGCACCATCAACCCGTGGATCCGCCGCCACCTGCACCTCAACCATCACAAGGTGTCCGGCAGCGAGGCTGACATGGAAGAGCGGGCCATTACCAACGGCGAACCCTGGGGGCTGGCGCGGTTGCTGATGGTCGGCGACAACGTGATGTCGGCCTTCATCCGCCTACTGCGGGCCCGGACCTGGGCGCACAAGCGCAGCATTCTCAAGCGCACGCTGAAAGTTTATTTTCCGCTGGCGCTACTGCACTGGGGCGCTTGGTATGTGTTCCTCGGTTTCCACGGGGTCAACGGCGTCGCCAGCCTGATGGGCGCTTCAATTGACTGGTCGGCAAGCACGCTGGCAACGATGCAGGTGATCGACATCGCGGCGGTGGTGATCATCGGGCCGAACGTGTTGCGCACCTTTTGCCTGCATTTCGTCAGCTCGAACATGCACTACTACGGCGACATCGAGCCGGGCAATGTCATCCAGCAAACCCAGGTACTCACCCCGTGGTGGTTGTGGCCGTTGCAGGCGTTCTGCTTCAACTTCGGCAGCAGCCATGGCTTTCTTCATTTCGTGGTGAGGGAGCCGTTCTACATTCGCCAACTGACGGTGCCGGTGGCCCATAAGGTGATGCGCGAGATGGGCGTGCGGTTCAATGACTTTGGTACGTTCGGGCGGGCGAATCGGTTTGCTGGCGAGGAAGGTGTTGCGAGGGAAGAGACGGAGGCGGTTCAGGCCTGATCGCTCCCTTATGAGCGACGATAAACCCGTGGCGAGGGAGCTTGCTCCCGCTCGGTTGCGTAGCGACCGCAAGATTTTGGGGGGGAGGCGCCGCCCCGCGCGCGGCCGCGCCCGCGCGCCGGGG
>NZ_JABAEE010000088.1:8880-25505 GCF_023701885.1 Pseudomonas sp. CG7
TCCGCCTATCCACGCGGGGCGCGGTCGGTGGCGCCGGGTGGGTGGGGTAGCTACGGAATTATTTTGGGGGTGCTGCGCAGCCCAGCGGGAGCAAGCTCCCTCGCCACGGGGAATGAATCATGATTGAAAGCAGGTCAGAACTGGTAACTCACCGTCGCCGCCACATTGCGCTCTTCGCCCATGTAGCAATAACTCAGGCTGGCGCACGAAGCGACGTAGGTTTCGTTGGTCAGGTTGTTCGCGTTCAGGCGCACATCCACGCCTTTCAAGCCGACCTTGCCCAGGTCATACCCCACCGAGGCATCGAACAGTGTGTAGGACGGCACCTTCATGGTGTTCTCCGCATCGGCCCAGCTGTAGCCGACATAGCGCACGCCGCCGCCCAGGCGCAGGCCATCGAGAGCGCCGCTGTCGAACTTGTAGTCAGCCCAGAGCGAGGCCATGTGGCGCGGAGCCTGGGTCGGTGAGTTGCCTTTGTTTTCGATGATGTTGGTGGGCGGGCTGAGGGTACTGACCATCGATTTCGAGTATTCGATGTCGGTGAAGGTGTAGCTGCCCAGCACCTTGAATTGTTCGGTCAACTGCAGGTGCGCTTCCAGTTCCAGGCCTTGGGAGCGTACGGCACCGACGGCGCGGTAGAAGTTTTCCTGGGGCAGTTTGGTCGCGAGGTTTTCCTGGGCGATGCGGAACAGCGAAGCGGTGTAGAGATCATCGGTGCCGGGTGGTTGGTACTTCAGGCCCAGTTCCCATTGCTTGCCATCGGTGGGCGCCAGTGGATTGCCGGCGCTGTCGGCATAGGAGTTCGGGTTGAACGACTCGGAATAACTGATGTACGGCGCCAGGCCGTTGTCGAACAGGTACAGCGCACCGACCCGGCCAGTGAGCTTGGTGCGTTTGTCGTTGATCTCGGTGCCTGCCGGGCGACCGAACTCGGCGATGCGGTTCTCATCCGAGGTTTGGACCCAGTCCTGGCGCAGGCCCAGGGAGAAGCGCCATTTGTCCATTTCGATCAGGTCTTGCAGGTACACGCCGGTCTGCTCCAGGCGCCGCAGGTAGCTGGTGGGGCTGTAGTAGGTGATGGCCGAGTTACCGTAGACCGGGTCGAAGGCATTGATCGGCGCGAGGCTGCCGCTGGTCCAGTCGACCACGGTTTTGCGCCGCTGGTAGTCGGCGCCCATCAGCACGGTGTGCTTGGTCGCGCCGGTAAAGAATTCGGCCTGCAGCATGTTGTCGACGATGAAGGCGTGGAGTTTTTCTTCCGCGCCCGTGTAATAGCGGTTCAGCTCGTTGCTGGTGGGGGTGGTCCAGTCGTAGGCATAGACCTGATCGGTGGTGACGTCGGAGTCCAGGTAACGGAAGTTCTGCCGGGCGGTGAAGACGTCGTTGAAACGGTGCTCGAACTGGTAGCCGAACGACTGCTGGTCGCGTTCGTAACCGTCGACGCCCGGCTCGCCTTCGAAGAAGTTTTCGGAGATTCGCCGGCCGTTGCGCTGATGCAAGGTGCCGTCGGCCGGCATGCCGCCGTGGTAGCCGCCGTCGGGGTCATGCTGCAGGTAGGCCTGGAGCGTCAGCGAGGTGTCTTCGCTGAAGTCGATGTTCACCGTGGGCGCGAGGGCGAAGCGCTTTTCCTTGTTGTGGTCGAACTGGGTATCGGACGTGTCCGCCAGGCCGACCAGGCGATAGGTGATGCGTTTGTCGTCATCCACCGGGCCGCTGAAATCAAAGCCCATGCCCCGTTGGCCCTGGGTGCCGACCGTGGCCTGGATCTGGTGATAGGCCTCGTACAGGGGCTTTTTGCTGGTCAGCGCCACCAGGCCGCCGGGCGAACTGCGGCCATAGAGCACCGACGACGGCCCCTTGAGGATATCGACTCGCTCGAGGAAATACGGATCGACCTGGATGGAGCTGTAGGTGCCGCTGTCGCCCATGGACTTGAGGCCGTCGAGGTAGATGTTATCCACCGAGCCGTCGTTGAAGCCGCGCATCGCCACGTAGTCGTAGCGATGGGTGGCGCCGTAGGGGTTGGTCAGCACGCCGGGGGTGTAGCGCATGGCCTGGGACACGGTTTGCGCGCCCTGGTCGTCCATTTGCTCGCGGGTCACCACGGAGACGCTCTGGGAGGTTTCCCGCAGGGCGGTACTGGTCTTGGTGGCGACCTGGCTGTGGGTGGCGTTGTAGCCTTCCATGCTGCCCAGCGCGTTACCCAGGGCGAAGCCCTTGATGTCGGTGCTCGGCAGTTCCAGGGTGCTGCCAGCGGTCTCGGTTTGCAGCACGTAGCTGCTGCCATCCTGGCTGACGGCAACCAGTCCCGAGCCACTGAGCAACTGGTTCAGGGCCTGGTCGGGCGAGTATTCGCCCTTGAGCCCCGGTGACTGGACGCCGCCGGTTTGCGCCGGGGTGCTGGCCAGGGTGATCCCGGCTTGGCGGGCGAACTGGTTCAGTACATCGCTCAGCGGGCCGGGGGCAATGTTGTAGCTCTGGCGGCTGGCGGTCACGCCGTCTTGTGCGGCCACCGCGAGCATCGGCACCACGCTGACCCCCAGCGCCGTGGAGAACAGCGCGGCATGAATGGCCTGGCGCAACAGGCCCGGTTGCGAAGAGAAGCCGAAGGGGTTCTTGAGAAGTACGCGCTCAGTCATTGTAGGTTCCGTTGGAGTCGCTGAAGGCCGATAAGGGTTGCTTACTGTCCTAGCCGGACGCCGGCCTGAAACCCGCCAAAAAAAATCAGGCCAGGCGTTCCACCGTGGTCCACCAACGGGTTCGATAGCGGATCTGCACCGGGAGCGTGCGTGGCAGGACGGCGAGCAACTTGTCGGTGTCCTCCAAGCGGAAAACCCCCGACAACCGCAGGTCGGCAATCGACGCTGCGCAGTTCAGATAGCCTGGGCGGTAGCGGCCTACTTCGTTGAGAAAATCTGCCAGGCGCATGTTGCGCGTGACGATCAACCCGTCGGCCCAGGCCCCTGCGTCCATGTCCAGCGGTGGCGCCAGGGTCGCTGTCGCTGCGGTGATCAAGTAGCTTTGCCCGGCTTCCACCTGGATGGGCGAGCCATCGCTGTTTGGGTGCGAACGGATAACCACCCGCCCGCTGGTGACGCTCAGGCGTGTGCAATCGCTGTCCTGGCGCACGACGAAACGCCCCTCCAGCCCTTCGAACAGCCCATGGCGGCTTTTCACCAGCAGTGGGCGCCCGGGGTCGCGGCCACAGGTGACCATGATTTCGCCGCGGGCCAGGGTGATCAGGCGCTGCTGGGCGGTGAAATCCAGATCGGCGGCGCTGTGGGTATTGAGTTCCAGCCGCGTGCCATCTGGCAATTGGAACCCTCGGCGCTCACCGGTGGCAGTGGCGAAATCGGCATTCCACGACTGCCAGCCCAGGTCCTTGCCCAGCCACGCCGCACCGCCCATCAGGGCGACGCCCGACAGCAGCTTCAGGGCTTGGCGACGACTGAGGCGCTGGGCGCTGTTTTCCAGGGTGTCCAGGGCGATGTGGGCACCGGGCACGGCCCTCAGGTTCGAGGTTATTTCGCTGTGCAGCGATTGCACCCGTTGCCAGGCCAGCTCGTGTTCAGGATGGGCGGCACGCCAGGTGTCGCACTGTTGGCGCAGGCTGGGGTGAGTGGCGTGGTTGCGCAGGCGCAGCAGCCAGTTGATCGCCTGCCTCACGACCTGTTGCGACGGGCCGTTGCGGCGGCTCTGCAAGTGATCCGCCGGCTCAGCTTTCATAGCGCAACACGTAGCAGTGGTACAGCGCATCGGCGACGTAGCGCTCCACCGAGCGCAACGAAATGCCCATCTGTTCGGCAATCTGCTTGTACGTCAGGCCTTCGCATTGGGCCAACAGAAAGGCCTTGCGGACTTTCGGCTTGAGGCCTTCGAGCATCCTGGCAATGGCTTCGAGCTATTCCAGGATCAAGGCCTGGGCTTCGGCGCCGGGGGTTTCGGCTTCCGGCAGGTGCGCTATGGTTTGAAGGTAGGCGCGTTCGATTTCTTCCCGCCGCCAATGGTCGATCACCAGGCCTTGGGCGATGGTGCGTAAAAAGGCGCGTGGGGCCCGAAGCTCTGGGCGTTCGCTACGCTGCAACAGGCGCACGAAGGTGTCCTGGGCCAGGTCGGCCGCATCGGCGGCATTGCCCAAGCGGGTGCGCAGCCATGTGTTGAGCCAGCCGTGATGCTGGCTGTAGAGCGCCTGTACTGCAAACTCGGGAGATGACATGGACGCGACGGCCTGGATGTTACGAATGATAACGTGTCGCATTGTCATCAGCCGCCGGCGAATTTGCAACCACCGTTCGACCCGGCGAGCCTCCCGTCGCCTATTTGTACAAATGCCTAATTATTTGTACAAGCTTGCCGACAGAGTGGATATGCGTGCACCAAAGTGGAGCAAGTGACAAGACTGCCCGCGCTGTTACATGGAACGTTGCAACCTGGAATGCACCCCCACTCCTTGCATGAGAAGCCCCATCGATGAATCTAAAGTTCAGCCACAAAATCCTTCTTGCCGCCTCTGGTGTGGTGGTTTTGGCTTTTGCCCTGTTCACGCTCTACAACGATTATTTGCAGCGCAACACCATCGGTAGCAGCCTGGAGTCGTCCATCGAGCAATCCGGCGACCTGACGGCCAGCAGCATCCAGAACTGGATGAGTGGGCGGATCCTGGTATTGGAAAACCTGGCGCAAAACATCGCGCATCAGGGCACTGCTGCAGATCTGCCGGGGCTGGTGGATCAGCCGGCGCTGACGTCGAACTTCCAATTCACTTATGTGGGCCAGGCCAACGGTGTCTTCACTCAACGCCCGGACGCCAAAATGCCTGACGGCTACGACCCGCGTCAGCGCCCTTGGTACAAGCAGGCAGTGAGCGCCGATAAAACCATGTTGACCCCGCCCTACCTGGCGGCGGTGGGTGGCCTGGTGGTGACCGTGGCCCTGCCGGTGAAGCACAACGGCGAATTGCTTGGCGTGGTGGGCGGCGACCTGAGCCTGGAAACCCTGGTGAAAATCATCAACTCCGTGGACTTCGGTGGCATTGGCCATGCGTTCCTGGTCAGTGGCGACGGTCAGGTGATCGTCAGCCCCGACAAGGACCACGTGATGAAAAACCTCAAGGACATCTACCCAGGTACGCCGGTGCGCATTGGCAAGGGTATCCAGGAGGTCGAGCTGAACGGCCAGAACCGTATCCTTTCGTTCACCCCGGTGACCGGCCTGCCGAACGCCGAGTGGTACATCGGCCTGTCGATTGATGAGGCCAAGGCCTACGCGCCGTTGAGCCAGTTCCGTACGTCGGCGCTGATCGCGATGTTTGTCGCGGTGGCGGCGATTGCCTTGCTGCTGAGCCTGTTGATCCAGGTGCTGATGCGCCCGTTGACCACCATGGGCCGTGCCATGCAGGACATCGCCCAGGGCGAAGGCGACTTGACCCGGCGCCTGGTGGTGCAGGGCAAGGATGAGTTCGCGGTGTTGGGCGGTTCGTTCAACCAGTTCGTGGAGCGGATTCACGCGTCGATCGCGGAAGTGTCTTCCGCCACGCGCCAGGTGCATGACCTGTCGCAGCGAGTGATGACCTCCTCCAACGCTTCGCTCGTCGGCTCGGATGAGCAGAGCGCCCGCACCAACAGTGTGGCGGCGGCCATCAACCAGTTGGGCGCCGCCACCCAGGAAATCGCCCGCAATGCCGCCGATGCCTCGCAACAGGCCAGCGGTGCCAGCGAACAGGCCGATGACGGTCGCCAGGTGGTGGAAAAAACCATCCAGGCCATGACCGAGCTGTCGCAGAAGATCAGCCTCTCGTGCACCCAGATCGAAACCCTGAACGCCAGCACCGACAACATCGGGCACATCCTGGATGTGATCAAGGGCATCTCCCAGCAAACCAACTTGCTGGCGCTGAACGCGGCCATCGAAGCGGCTCGTGCCGGTGAAGCCGGACGCGGATTTGCGGTGGTGGCCGATGAAGTGCGCAACCTGGCGCACCGCACCCAGGAGTCGGCGGAAGAAATCCACAAGATGATCACCTCGCTTCAGGTCGGCTCCCGTGAAGCGGTGACCACGATGAACGCCAGCCAGACCTCTAGCGAAGAAAGCGTGGAAGTGGCCAACCAGGCCGGCCTGCGACTGGTCAGCGTGACGCAGCGCATCGGCGAGATCGACGGCATGAACCAGTCGGTTGCAGCCGCGACCGAAGAGCAGACCGCCGTGGTTGAAACCCTCAACATGGACGTCAGCCACATCAACCTGCTGAACCAGCAAAGCGTGGCCAACCTCAATGAAACCCTGAAGGACTGCGATGCCTTGTCCCAACAGGCCAATCGCCTGAAGCAACTGGTGGACAGCTTCAAGATCTGACCCGGTCGCAAGCCGACCCAATCCCCTGTGGCGAGGGAGCTTGCTCCCGCTGGCCTGCGCAGCAGGCCCCAGCCGGTCTACAGGCTTATCGCATTGGCCGGTTTTACGACTGCTGCGCAGCCGAGCGGGAGCAAGCTCCCTCGCCACGGGTGCGGGTTGCCTGGGCTGACGCCATCGCGAGCAAGCTCGCTCCCACAGGGGATTTGCGGTGAGCCTGGATCTTGCGTCCATCCCAGAACCAAACTGTGGGAGCCGAGCTTGCTCGCGATGGCGGCCATCCAGTCGACATCATCGGCACAGACCCACCGCTTTCGCGAGCAAGCCCGCTCTCACAAGGGATGGGCGCTACTTGAACATCCCCTGCACATTCCCCATCGCCTCATCGGCGAAGCCCTGGAGGAAATCCCGGAAGCCTGACGGTGTATGGGCGTCGGTGTGGTCGGCGATGATGGTCCAGGTGGCGCGGCAGCGGTTATCCGCCAAGGGTTCGACGTGCATGGCCGCCCACAGGTTGTCGATGCCCAGGGTGTTGTAGATCAGCGTCCAGGTCATGTGCATGGCCTGGTCGTCACGGCTGTTGAGCTGTTCCACCACCAGGTTCTGCCCATCGACGAAGAACTTCTTGCGCAGGGACCTCACGCCTTCGCCGGTCATTTCGATGCGCTCCAGGGCCGGGATGAAACGGTTGAAGCCGCCAAAATCACCCACCACGTCCCAGACCCGCGCCGCATCGGCCGCGACCTCCACCGAGGTTTCGACCTGGCAGGCTTGTGGGTTTTTGATCAGGGTGTCGGGTTGAAATGCACTCATGGTCTTGCTCCTTGCTTTGGGTTGAGGGTGTTTCAGATGAAGTCGATGGCCTTGAGGTACTCGGCGCCGCGGCGTAGCAGGGCCGGGGATTTTTCCGGGTAGCTGGCGCCCATTTGCCGCACGCCGGCGCGGGCGTTGTCGTGGCTGATCAGTGAGATGTCACCGATGTCTTCCTCGAAGCCGTTGAGGTAGAAACCCAGCACGCCAAACAACGCATTGTCGGCATCGACCCGAGCCAATTGCCGTTGCCACTCGGCGATGCTCACCAGGGAAAATTCCCGGCCGCTGTCACGGAACGACGCCACATAAGCGTCCCAGCTCAACGGTTGCGGGTTGTGCAGGTTGAACACCGCTTGGCTGGGCTGGTAGCGGCTGGCGTGGAAGGCGATGAAGCGGGCCAGGAAGTCCACCGGCATCAGGTCGAAATTGAGCGAGAGGTCCGGCACCTGGCCGAGCTGGATCGAGCCCTTGAGCATCAGCATCAAGCGATTCTTGTGGGGTTGGCAGACCCCGGTCAGGCTGTTGAAGCTGATGTTGCCGGGGCGGAACAGATTGACCCACACACCGCGATCCCGGGCCCGTTGCAGGATCCGTTCGCCAACCCATTTGGACAGGTTGTAGCCGTTCTTGATGTAGATCGGCGGCGTCTCGGCGGCCGGCTGTTCCAGCACCTGACCGTCGGCATCCAGGGCACTGGAGGCGGACAGCGTGGAGACGAAATTGAAGATCTTCTTGCTGCGCCCTTCGCACAGGCGCAGGCACTCGAAAATCGGTTCCACGTTGTCCCGTGCCAACGACTCGTAGTCGAGCACATGGTTGACGTGGGCGGCGTTGTGCACCAGCGCGCCGAAGGTGCGGTCGATGCGGGCATAGACGTCGTCCGGCAAGCCCAATTGCGCTTGGGTGATGTCGGCGGCGTAGACGCTGACGCGGTCCAGGTCCAGATGGGTCAGGTGATTGTCCCGCAGGGCCTGGGAGAAACGCTCGGCCGCGCTCTGTTCAGCGCTGGCGCGCACCAGGCAGGCGACTTCGGTGGCACCCCAGGCCAGCAGCGCTTCGACGATGTGCACGCCAAGGAAACTGTTGGCGCCAGTCACTATCACCTTGCGCACATCGCCACATTGGCTGATGGGCAGCGGGTCAAGGTTGAGCTCGGCCTCGGCATCGATGAAGGCCTGGGGGCTGAGGCTCGACGCACTGCCTTGCTCGGGGTCGTCCAGCAACTTCGCCAAGGTCATCAGCGTCGGCGCTTCGATGAAGCGGTTGATCGACAGGCTGCGGCCGAACGCCTGGCGAATGCTCAGCAGCAATCGTGACAGCAGGATCGAATGTCCGCCGAGGTTGAAGAAGCTTTCATCGGTGGCGATGTCGTCGACCGGTAGCTCCAGCAGCTCGGCCCACAGTTGCTGCAGTAGTGTCTCCAAGGGGTTCTGCGGCGGGCGCCGCTGGCCGTCGACGTGCACCTGCACCGCCATGGCGAGCAACGCCCGGCGATCGACCTTGCCGTTGCTGGTGTAGGGCAGGCTGGGCAATTCGATGTAGGCGGCCGGGTGCATGTAGCTGGGCAAGCTGTTCTGTACATGCTCACGCAAGGCCTGGAGAGCGGCGCCGGGGCGCTCTTGTTCGGGATGAACCAGGAACGCCAGGATCCGCCGCCGTTCATCGACCCCCACCGCCACCTGGCGAAACAACTGGCTTTCCCGCAGGCAGTGTTCGATTTCCTCGGGTTCGACCCGAAAGCCACGGATCTTCACCTGGTTATCGCGACGGCCACACAGTTCGATGCCGTTGTCGGTCCACTGGCCGATGTCGCCGGTGCGATAGACCCGCAGCGCTATCCCGGTGGGCAGCGTCAGGTTGAAGTAACGCGCCGCGGTCAGCGCGGGGTCATTCAGATAGCCGAGGCCGACGCCCGGGCCGGCGATGTACAGCTCGCCCGTAACACCCTGGGGAACCGGTTGCAGTTGTTCGTCCAGGATCAGCACCCGACCATTGGCAATGGGCACGCCGAGGTTGCGGTTGTTGTCGCCGACACCAAATTGCCGGGTGGTCGCCAGCACCGTGGTTTCGGTCGGGCCGTAGATGTTGTGGAACCGGCATTGTGGTGCGAGCTGTTCGATCACGAACGGCTCGCAGACATCGCCGCCGGTAACCAGGTGCGCCAGGCCCAACGGCGTCGCCAGGGGCATGACACTCAGCAGCGCAGGCGGCAGGAAGGCGTGGCTGACCCGCTGTTGGTGTATCAACGCGACCAATTGTTGCGGATCGCGGCGCTGGTCTTCGCTGGGCACCACCAGCAGGGCGCCGTGGATGAAGGTCGGCAGGATATCCAGCAGCGACGCGTCAAAGTTGATGGTGGAAAACTGCAACGCCCGACTGTCGCGCTGCAACCCGACGTGGTCGCCGTACCAGGCACAGAAATGGCTGAGGTTGCGGTGGCTGAGCAACACGCCTTTGGGCTGGCCAGTGGTGCCGGAGGTGTAGATCGCCACGGCCGGTTCGTCGCCATCCACGGTGCGGCGGATCAACGAGGCCGGGATGCCTGGCTTGGGCGCTGGCAGCTGATGGATGTTCAGCGTTGGCAGCATCAGGTCGCCCAAGTCGCTGTCGCCGTCGTGCAGCAGCAGGTCCGCCTGGGCATTTTCCAGGATAAAGCGCCGACGTTGCGCCGGATGCTGCGGGTCTAGCGGCAGGTACACCGCGCCGCAGCCGAGCACCGCCAGAATCGCCGCGTACAGGTGCGCGGATTTGGGCAGGCACACGCCGATTACCTTGTGGGAGCAAGTCCTGTGGGAGGAAGGCTTGCCCCCGATGAACGATGACGCGGTTTGCTTGAGAGCATCGGCGTCTTCATCGCGGGCAAGCCTTGCTCCCACAGGTTCTTCAATAGCTCCTTTCTCATGTTCTGCTCGGTGCAGTATTTCCAACATCGGCTGCTGCAACCTCAGCGCCAGGCGGCGCAAGGATTTGTAATCGATCAATTGCCCATCGACCCACAGGGCCGGTTGCGTCGCGTCATCGAGCAGGCGCTGTTCAATGCTGTGCATCACCGGCACGTCGGCGGCGGCCAGCAGCCAGGGCACCGGTGGCCGATTGAGACTGTGCTCGAAGGCCAGCGGCTCCAGCGCATCGAGCCCGAGCAGGGGTTGGTCAACGGCGTCAGCGTGTACCGTCGGCCAGTGATCGAAGCAGGTCTCATCCCGGGACAACTGGCTGACCAGTCGGGCGCCGGTTTCGACCAGCGTCGCCAGCGTACGCAGGCGCAAGGATTGACCGTTGCCATCGCGTTGCGGTGCGATCGCTTCCCGGCACAACAGCCGCTGCGCACCGTCGCGAAAGAACAGCACCGGTTGCGGCAATGCCTCGCCGGGCAGCGAGCGCAGCGCCACGCGGATCTGAAGGCATGAGCGGGCTTCAATGACGCGCGGTGTCGTACCGTCGTCGATCAACAGGGCGACCGGCGATTGCAGGTCCACCACCGCGTGACCGTGCTGCTCCAATTCCCGGGCCAGTTCGGCCATGGCCTGGCTGGTGCCAGGCACTGCAATGTCGAGGCGTCTCATGGAAAGGTCCTCATGGGGTCAGATAATCAGCGAGGGCATCGCGTACGCAGGGGGACGCGAGCATCGAGCTGCCGCGGAAAAAACGCGTGATGTTGCCCACCAAGGGGTGAAAACGATTGATGGGATACGCCAGCGCACTGGCGTCTTCACGCAGCGACTGGCGCACCGATTCGTCGACGGGCAGGTGCGCGATCAGCTCGAAGTCGAATGCTTGCTGCAGGTCGCTCGCCAGGTACTGGGCGATGAAACCGGGCATCAGGCGGGCAATTTGCGCGCGGTCCTCTTCGGGGGCGGTGCGCCAGTAGATCTGCACCAGTCGCGTCCAGAAACCGGAGTGCCGGCCCTCGTCGAGCAAGTGATCGGCCATCAGCCCCTTGATCGAGGCCTTGACCGAGTCGTCCCGGGCGAAGGCGGCCACTTCGTTGGTCACGGTGTTCTCGGCAATGGCGATGCAGATCAGCTCCACGGCACTGAGCAGATGCTCTGGCGCCTCGGCCAGGGTCGCCGGTATGGCGCGGCTGAGTTCGATCTGCCCAGGCAACGGGATCGGTTCGATGCCGGTCATGTCGATGGTCTGCTGCATGAAGTCCATCGCCACCAGCGCGTGGTAATCCTCGTCCACCACCACGGTCATCGCGTCGTAGCGGCAGGCGAACGGGAACTCGATGCCGAAGCGGTTCTTGGCGATGCGCCGGGCGGTGTGGTCCACCAGTTCGGTCTCGAAAATCACCACGTCATTGATGAATTTGTAGAGGCTCTGCACCAGCACGAAGTCGCGTAGTTGCGCACAGTGGCTGAGGAAGGTCTGGCTGTGCACCAGCGGCTGGCGGCTCATGGGGAAGATCAGCTTGTCGTCGTCTTCGACCCGGCGCCGTGGCCGGGTACGGATCGTGGCGCGGGTTTCCCAGGCGTCGGCGAAGGATTGGTATTCGACGGCGTTCATGGCATCACCTGTGCAACCGGCTGGGCCATGCTCTGGCGCAGGCCGTCCCACAAGGCCGCGCGACTGTGAACGGCGGCGAGCGCGGCGGCCAGCACCTCGGTTTCGCGCTGCGGGTCGCCATCGATCAGCCGCGCCAAGAGTTTCTCTGCCGCCGGCCCGTGGTCCTCGGAGTCGACCTCGATGTGCCGTTGCAGGTAGTAGCGAAAGGTCGGAGCCTGATCCAGGCCAATGCCCCAGGCGTCCAACATGCGTTGGAACATCTGCGGGATGACACTCTCGCGGCCATGCACGAACGCGGCGGCCACGCTGTGGGCCGGGGCGTGCAGGGCGGTGTGCAAGGTCTGGCGGACGAACCGCGCCGCCGCCGGCTCGACCTCGACGCTGTCCAGCGCGGTCTCGGGGCTGACGCCTTCCTGCTGCAGGGTGATGAACTGCTCGATTGCACGGGTATCGGCGCCGATTTCCCGCATGGCGTCCAGGTACAGTTCGAAATGGCTGCAGTAGCCTGCGCCGGGGCGGTCATCCGTCTCTTCCCCCAGCACGATTTCATTGATCAAGCGGGCCGCGTGGGGGTCGGCTGGCGGCAGCCAAGGCAGGTGGACACAGGTGAGCTCGCGTTGCAGCCGCTTGGTCAGCGACATGAAGTCCCAGACGGCAAAGACATGGCTTTCCATGAAACGGCGTAACAGATCGATTGATGTAATCTCGGAAAAAACCGGGTGCTGTCCAAGTTCATGCTTTTTCAGGGATAGTTGTTCTTTGGATGGCTGCATTGGAACGTCCTCATCAATGATGTTATGTCCGGAAGGCGGCTCGTTAGTTAGTGAAGGCGAGCGGGTGCCTGAACCGGAATGCATGAATTACCCAAGGGGGTTAAGTATTCTCTTTTATTGTTGCTCCAGCTTTTGATGCCTGTGTTTGCTGGGGTATTAGTGCCTAGAAAGGGCCGCTGGTAACGCGGCGAATAAAAAATTAATACATGTAACAAGTAAGCGGCAAGTGTTTTTTTAATTATTTGAAGTTGTAGTTTTATTGAGCGCGAAGAGGGCTTTTAAAACTTTTTATGTAAGTTTTATTGGGGCGAAGAAGCTCCTTCCGATTTAGCGAGATCAGAATCGAATAGTTCGAGTGAATGCCTCACTCGGAGCACTTCAGGAATCGGGGAGTAAGAAGTTTTTTATTAGGGGCAGGACATCGGTCGGACTTCCGATCATCCCGCCGGTTGGACGACGCTCCTTGCGTATTGGCTTCGATTCGTCTGGCCTTGGCCAGGCGTTGACTTCTTCAGGTCTGAATCGACAAGCGCAAGAGTGAGCCCAAATCGATGGCAGTGCCATTGGACTGATGGGGCGACGAATCGCGGCCACGGTCAGGCCGCGCCGCGCTGGCGACAAGTGAGTTGGAAGGATATGTAAGAAATTTTTACGCCGGACGAAGCGCGGGCGTGGGATCAAGGCTTCGACGGCTGTTCCAGGTACCGACGCATGGTGATGGAGGCGTTTTCCAGATGCTTCTCCACCAAGGCGACCGCTTTCTCGATATCTCTGGCCGCCGCGGCAGCGAGGATGTCGCGATGGTCCTCCTGGGTCAGCTCGCCCAACCCCCTGGACGAAAGATGAAAACGCAAAAAGCGCTCTTCTTCATTGAGCTCGTGTTCGATCAGGTCCAGCAGTTTGCTGTTGGGTGCCTTGTGGTAAAGCGACATATGGAACAGCCGGTTGAGCTTGGCGATTTCAGCGTATTCGGTTTGTGCCTCCAACTGTTCGATGTACTGGGCTGCCAGCGCCAGGTCACCGTCATCGAGCAGGGGGATGGACAAGCGCAAGGCGAAAGCTTCCAGGACCGCACGCAAGGCGTAGGTCTCGACCGCATTGTTGGTAATCAGCGGGGCCACCACGGCGCCTTTGTGCTGGACGACATTGAGCAACGACTGTGCTTCGAGCTGACGCAACGCCTCACGTACCGGCATGCGGCTCACGCCGAACAGGTCGGCCAGCTCTTGCTGGCGCAGGGCGGTGCCGCTGGGCAGGCGCCCGTCGAGGATGGCCTCGCGCACGGAGCTTTCGATGATCGACCGCGCCTGATCGGCAGGGACGGGACCGTTGACCTGGATAGTGCTGAGCGGTTTGGGCTTCTTTGTCACGACAACACCTGAACGGGTAGTAACGAAAATTGGATCCATGCCAACGTTAGTTACAGATTGCCAAGCCGTCAAAATCTCGCGGCCCCGGTTCCTGAACTAAAGTTTAGTCTGCTTGCGGTGATTGCAACCTGCCATTGTTTTTTGCCCGGCCAGGCTTCACCATCCAACGAATTTCCAACGGCCCTTTTCGGACGTATTTCCCTTGGCTGCACCTTTCCCAGTCCTCAGGTCCTTGCGTTGGCTGTGTTCGGCACTATTGCTGGCCGGCGTGATGCTGGGCGGCCTGCAAGCCGACTGGGACTTTGCGCAGATCAGCCGGCGGGCGCAAGCGTTATATGGGCCACTGGGCGAAGGGCAGCAGCGGATCGACGCGTGGCAGCAACTGCTGGCGACTCAGAAGCAGATCCCCGAATTGGAACAGCTCAAAGTGGTGAACCTGTTTTTCAACAAACAGGTGCGCTACGTGGAAGACATCGACCTGTGGCGTGAAGTCGACTATTGGGAGACGCCGATCCAGGCCTTGTGGAAGGGCGCCGGCGACTGTGAAGACTACGCCATCGCCAAGTATTTCAGCCTGCGTCGTCTCGGGGTGTCCAGTGACAAGCTGCGCATCACCTACGTCAAGGCGTTGCGGCAGAACCGTGCGCACATGGTGCTCACCTATTACGCCACGCCCGAGGCGATGCCGTTGGTCCTCGACAGCCTGATCGACGGTATCCAGCCGGCCAGCCAGCGAACCGACTTGCTCCCGGTCTACTCTTTCAATGCCGAAGGGCTGTGGCTGCCGGGCGCCAAGGGCAACAAGAAAGTGGGTGACACCAAGCGCCTGTCCCGGTGGCAGGACGTGTTGAAAAAAATGCAGGCCGAAGGTTTTCCGGTCGAGACGACTAACTAGGAGCGCGCGCTCAGATGTCCTTGTTCAAACAGCTGTTGATCGCTATCTGTCTGTTCCTGGTGGTTGCCTTCAGCGGCAGCTTCATGGTCAGCCTGGAAAGCTCGCGGGCCCAATACGTCAACCAGTTGCGCTCCCACGCCCAGGACGCGGCCACGGCGCTGGCGCTGTCGTTAACGCCGAACATCGACGACCCGGCGATGGTGGAATTGATGGTCAGCTCGATCTTCGACAGCGGCTACTACGCCAGCATTCGCGTGGTCGACGTGGCCACCGACAAGACCCTGGTCGAGCGCACCGGTACACCGGACGCCGGCAGTGTGCCGCAATGGTTCGTCAAGCTGATCGGCCTGGAACCGGCCGGTGGCGATGCCATCGTCAGCCGCGGCTGGGAGCAGGCGGCGCGGGTCGAAGTGGTCAGCCACCCGATGTTCGCCCTCGCCAAGCTGTGGCAGAGCGCGTTGGGCAGCCTGGGCTGGCTGCTGCTGTGCGGCGCCGTGAGCGCGGTGCTGGGGGCCTTGCTGCTGCGTCGCCAGCTCAAGCCGCTGGACTACATGGTGCATCAGTCCCACGCCATTGCCCGCCGTGAATTCCTGAGCCTGCCGGAGCTGCCGCGCACGCCTGAACTGCGTCGGGTAGTGCAGGCGATGAACCAGATGGTCGAGAAGCTCAAGGCGCTGTTCCAGGAACAGGCCGAGCGCAGCGAGAAACTGCGGGTCGAGTCCTACCAGGACAACCTCACGGGCCTGGCCAACCGGCGTTATTTCGAAATGCAGCTCAATGCCCGGGTGAGCAACCCGGAGCAGGCCAGTTCCGGTTACCTGCTGCTGTTGCGGGTCAAGGATTTGGCCGGTTTGAACCAGCGGCTGGGCGGCCAGCGCACCGATCAGTTGCTCAAGGCCGTGGGCGAGCAATTGCAGCGTGAGTGCGCCCGCTACCCGGAAACCCACAACCTGGTCACGCGTATTCGCGGCGGCGAGTTCGCGGTGCTGGCCCCGGGGCTGGTGCGTGAGGAAGCGCTGCAATTGGCGCAGAACCTCGAAGCCGCGTTGGCGAGCCTGCATGCCACCGGCGCGACTGACGTGGCCTCGGTGGCCTCCATCGGGCTGGCGCCGTTCGTCCATGGCGACTCGCCGCAAGCGGTGCTCCAGCTCGGCGACCAGGCCCTGGCCCAGGCCGAAAGCCAGGGCGAACCGGGCTGGGCCTGCCTGGACCACAGTGCCTCGGCCAGTGTCGGTGATGATCACCATGCCTGGCACACGCTGCTCGACCAGGCCTTGAGCCATCAGCGCTTCGAGCTGTACTTCCAGCCGGTGGTGGCGGCCCAGGACACTCAGATGGTGCTGCATTACAAGGTGTTGTCGCGGCTGTTGGACGAGCAGGGCCAGACGATCCCCGCCGGGCGTTTCCTGCCGTGGTTGGAGCGCTTCGGCTGGACTGCGCGCCTGGACCGCTTGATGCTTGAACAGGTGTTCAAGCAGATGGCTGGGCATGAGCAGTCCTTGGCGTTGAACCTGTCCTCCGCCACGCTTGCCGATCCGCAGGCGTTGAACAAGGTCTTTGAAATCCTGCGGGCGCATTCCAACCTCGGGTCGCGCCTGACCCTGGAGATTGGTGAAGAGCAACTGCCCGAGCAAGCGGTGCTGGAGCGGGTGACCCGGCAGTTGCGCGAGCTCGGTTTCTCCTTGAGCCTGCAGCGTTTTGGTGGGCGGTTCAGCATGATTGGCAACTTGTCGCGGTTGGGGCTGGCTTACCTGAAGATTGATGGCAGCTACATTCGCGCGATTGATCAGGAAAGTGACAAGCGGCTGTTTATCGAAGCGATACAGCGGGCTGCTCACAGTATTGATCTGCCGTTGATTGCCGAGCGGGTTGAGACGGAGGGGGAGCTGGCGGTGATTCGCGAGATGGGGTTGTTTGGGG
>NZ_JABAEE010000089.1:0-24904 GCF_023701885.1 Pseudomonas sp. CG7
GAGCACAAAATTTATATCCAACACAGAACCCCTGTGGGAGCGAGCTCGCGAAGAGGCCGGCACATCTAACCTCTTCACTGACTGAACCACCGCTATCGCGAGCAAGCTCGCTCCCACATTCGGTCTTCAGTGGCCCCAGAATTTATATCCAACACAGAACCCCTGTGGGAGCGAGCTTGCTCGCGAAGGGGCCGGCACATCCAACATCTTCATTGACTGAACCACCGCTATCGCGAGCAAGCTCGCTCCCACATTCGGTCTTCAGTGAGCACAAAATTTATATCCAACACAGAACCCCTGTGGGAGCGAGCTCGCGAAGAGGCCGGCACATCTAACCTCTTCATTGACTGAACCACCGCTATCGCGAGCAAGCTTTGCTCCCACAGATGTTGATGGGTGTACGACCGGAAGAAACGGATATACACACCGAGCTTACTGCTGATAAGCCTCCAAATCACCTTCGGACAAGATACGAATCTGCCGCCGCTCCATGGCAATCAACCCCCCATCCACCAACCGATGAAGAATCCGCGAAAACGTCTCCGGCTGGATCCCCAGCTTCGAAGCCACCAGCCGCTTGGACACTTGCAACACCACCTGGCCATCCCTTGGATCCCGCTCCTGCAACAGGAAATTGATCACCCGCCGACTGGCACTGGCCAAGGTCAGGTTATCGATATCCTTGAGCCGCTGATGCAAATGAATACTCATGCTCGCCAGGATCGCCAGGCAGACCTTGGGCTGGTCCTCCAGGGCCTTGCGATAATGCGTGCCCTCGATACTCACCAGCACGCTGTCCTTGATCGCTGACGCACTGACCGGATAGCAACGGGCCTGGCTGAACAGCAGGGCCTCGGCGAAGGTCTGCCCGGGCTGGATGATCTCCACCAGGTTTTCCTGGCCCTCGCCGGTGACCCGGAACAGCTTGATCTGGCCACTGACCAGCAAGAAAAATCGTTTGGCCGGATCGCCCTGGTGCATGAGTGTGCTGTTGCAGGCCAGGCGCTTGAGCACGGCCAGGTTGCAGACGTCCTCGAATACCCGCTCCGGCAATTGGCTGAACAGGTGATGACGACGCAACAGTAAAACGATGGAAGGGTGGGTCAGCATGGCGTACCTCCGCGTGCCGTCATGGTAGAGCCCAACTCGCAGTCGGCCTATGCCTCGGCAGGCCTACCTCGGAAGAGGGATGGGATTTGATTGCTGGCGCAAATCCCGTGGCGAGGGAGCTTGCTCCCGCTGGGTTGCGTAGCAACCCCAAAAAGACTGAATGCGATCGACCTGATCCACCTCAGCGGCTGAACCAGGGGCAGCTGCGCAGCCCAGCGGGAGCAAGCTCCCTCGCCACGGGTTGGGTGTTAATTCATGGGTTCCAGGGGGCTCAGCCGGCCCCGCGCAAATGCTCCCTCGCCCACACCGCCGCTTCCCCCCGCGAACGCAAGCCGAGCTTGTGCAGCAGGTTCTTCACATGGACCTTGACCGTGCCTTCGGTGATGCCCAGCTTGTGGCCGATGACCTTGTTGCTGTAGCCGCCGGCGATGGTCTTGAGGACCTGGCGTTCGCGTTCGGTCAGTTCCACGTCGGCCTGGCGCGGTGGCGAGCGCAGGGCCTGGGCCATGACGCGGGTCAGGCCGGGACTGATCACCAGGGCGCCGTTGAGGGCGTCGCGGATGTACTGGATCAGCAACTCCGGTTCCATGTCCTTGAGCAAGTAGCCGTTGGCGTCCAGGCGCAGGGCATCGCGGATGTCGTCCTCGGCATCGGACACGGTGAACAGCAGCACCTTGCCGGTGTAGTGCATGGCGCGCAGGCGGCGCAGGGTCTCGATGGCGTTCATCTGCGGCATGTTGTTGTCCAGCAGCACCAGGTCGGGCTGGAGCGGTTCGATCAGGCTCAGGGCTTCTTCGCCGTGGCTGGCTTCGCCGACGATGTGCAAATCGTCTTCGAGCTCAAGCATCTGGCGGATCCCGCGACGCATCATCGGGTGATCGTCGACCAGGAGCAGGGGGTGGCGCAGGGGGGCGTTCATGTCGCGAGGCCTTCGGTGGGGTGGCCCAGGAATTCCGGTTGGAAATGCACCTGGATACGGGTGCCCTGGGGTGTACGTGAATGAATCTGCAGTTGGCCGTGCAGGCTGCGGGCCCGTTCGTTCATGATGTTCAGGCCATGGTGCTCGCGTTGGTCGACCTCGCCACTGAAACCACGGCCATCGTCTTCGATCGACAACCGCACGGTCTCGCCTTCCTGGCGCAGTTCGAGCCAGGCGTTTTCGGCATGGGCATGGCGCAGGCAGTTGGACAGGGCCTCGCGGGTGATCTGCAGGATGTGGATCTGTTCGCTGGCCGACAGCTCGAAGGCCAGGGTGTCGATGAACAGGTGCACCTGGAAATCCCCGCGGTTGGAGAATTCCTCGGCGGTGTCCTTGAGTTCCTGGACCAGGCCGTCATCACGGATCTGCAGGCGGAAGGTGGTGAGCAGCTCACGTAATTGCCGATAAGCGTTGTTCAGCCCCTCGCGCAACTCGCCGGTGACAGTCTCCAGGGTCTGCACCGGTTCGCCGCGACGCATCAGGGTCTGCATGCGGCTGACTTGCAGCTTCATGTACGACAAGGCCTGGGCCAGGGAGTCGTGCAGCTCCCGGGCGATGATCGTGCGCTCGTCGAGCAGCAGCAGGCGATGGTCCTGTTCGCGCTGGCGCTTGAGGGACAGCGAGGTGCCGATCAGGTTGGCCAGGGCCTGGACCAACGCGGTTTCCCAGGGTTGCGCCGCGTGGCCATCGACGAAATGCGCCTTGAGCTCACCCAGTTCGGTGCCCTGGTTGCTGATGCTGAAGGCCTGTGGGCGCGCGGCGTTGTGTTTGTGGCAACTGGCGCAATCGCTGCTGGCGCAAACCTGGCGGCTGGCGGCGCCGTGCAAGGCCAGCAGGTGCTTGGCCGGGGCCTGCAATTGCCCTTGCAGGCACAACGTCAGGCGCAGGCCGGGCAGGCGCTGCTGGAAGCGCCGGATCAACTCATCCAGGCCTTCGGCATTGGCCTGGCGCGTCGCCAGGCTGCGACTGCTCTGATAGAGCAATTCGAGGGCGGCGTTGGCCTGTTGCAGGTTCAAAGTCTTTTGTTGCACCTGGGCTTCCAGGGTGCGGTGGGACTGCTCGATGGTCTCGGCCATGGTGTTGAAACTGGTCGCCAACTGGCCCAGTTCATCCTCGGACTGATGGTTGACCCGCACCTGGAATTCGCCACGACGAAAGCGCTGGGTGGCGTCCACCAGTTCCTGCAAGGGCGTGACCACGCCGTACTGCAACTCATACAGGCCGATCAGCAGGATGATCATGGTGCTGAACAGTGCGATGCCCTGGATCGCCTGCTGCCAGCCTTGTTTGTGTTCGCTCTGGCGTTGCAGCAGGGTGACGAACTGGTCCAGCTGCTCAACGAAAGCGCTGGCGCTGCTTTGGAAAAACGCTGAATCGCCACGTTCGATGGCCGGACGCAAGGTCTGGTTCCAACGCTGCATGAGGTCGCGATAGCTCTTGTGCAGGGAGGTTTCCGGCCCGTCTTCCAACACGGCGCGCAGGGCCGGGCTGTCGAGGCGTTGTTGCAGGCTGGCGATGATCGCCGGGATGTCGTCGTTGGCCCCAGCCGCCAGTTTCCAGCTCAGGTGGTAGGTTTCCATGCGCACGGAGCCGGCGGTGTTGATGGCGGCAGCGTCGCCCTGGCTGAACCAGGCGATCAAGCCGGCGCTCAGGGAACTGGCCAGGGCCAGGATGGCGATCAGGATCACCGCCAGCCCGGCGCGAGCGGGCAGGGAACTGCGCAGCCAACGCATCATTGACGCGGGCCTGCGGGGCAAAACGTTGAAGCGAGCATAGCGGGCGCCCTGGACCTGGGGGTGTAGCAGCCGATCCTGGGCGCACTACCTCTAAAGAGTTGTCGGCCGTTCCGTTTCCATAAAAGCTTCGGCCAACGTCATCAAGATATTGATAAACAAAGGGTTTCATCGATATCCAGGACTACCTCCTTGGAGGTAGACGGGCCAAGCATAGGCCTGTACCGCCCCGGGGCACGTTGACCCAGGTCAAGTTTTCGCAGGGTTCGTATCACTAGGCTGCGCTCATCGAACTGACGGAGTGCCTCGTAATGCGAGCACAAGTGCAACAAGGGCTGGTACTAGGGATGAGTACCCTGGCCTTCACAGTGTGCTTCATGGTCTGGATGATGTTTGCCGTGCTCGGCGTTCCGATCAAGGAATTGCTGGCCCTCAACGAAACCCAATTTGGCCTGTTGGCTGCCACGCCGGTACTCACCGGTTCTCTGGTACGTTTGCCCCTGGGGCTTCTGACCGACCGCTTTGGCGGACGGATCGTGTTCTTCCTGCTGATGCTCGCCTGTGTGTTGCCGCTGTACCTGATCACCCTCGCCACGGCCTATTGGCAGTTCCTGGTGCTGGGCCTGTTCGTCGGCCTGGCCGGCGGCTCGTTCTCGGTGGGCATCGCCTACGTCGCCATATGGTGCGACAAACAGAACCAGGGGTTCGCCATGGGCGTGTTCGGCGCGGGCATCGCCGGTGCGGCGGTGACCAAGTTTCTCGCCCCAGCCCTGATCGCGTTCGGCACCTGGCACTTGGTGCCGAAGGTGTTCAGCGCGATCCTGTTCATCACGGCATTACTGTTCTGGTTTCTCACCGCCGAGAAAAAAGAACACCGCAGTGCCGGCGGCGCCACGCTGCGTGAGCAACTCAAGTCACTGAAAGATCCTGCGGTGTGGCGCTACTGCCAGTACTACTCGATCGTGTTCGGCGGCTACGTGGCCTTGGCGTTGTGGATGACCAAGTACTACGTGCAGGAATACGGCTTCAGCCTGCAAAGCGCGGCGCTGCTGGCGGCGTGGTTCTCCCTGCCCGGTGGCGTGCTGCGGGCCGTCGGCGGCGGGATGTCCGCCCGTTGGGGCGCCCAGAGCGTGACCTGGGGGGTGCTGTGGGTGAGTTGGATCTGCCTGTTCCTGCTGTCCTATCCGCAAACCCAGCTGCAAGTGCAGACCGTCAACGGCATCGTTGATTTTCACATCGGCCTCAATGCCACGCTGGTCACCGTGCTGCTGTTCGTGATGGGCATCGCCTTCGCGTTCGGCAAGGCCTCGGTCTTCAAGTACATCGCCAACGACTACCCGCAGAACATGGGCGCGGTGTCCGGCATCGTCGGCCTGGCCGGCGGCCTGGGTGGTTTCGTGCTGCCGATCATGTTTGGCGCCCTGGTGGACCTCACCGGTGTGCGCTCGTCCTGCTTCATGTTGCTGTACGGCGTGGTCTGGGTCTCGTTGATCTGGATGTACCTGAGCGAAGTGCGCAAGCGCCCGCTGCTGGGTAAACAACCCCCGGCCAGCCAATCCCCGTTTTCCAGCATTGCCCAAGGAGAAGAACATGTCCGTTCTGCAAACGCCTGAAAAGGGCCCGGTCATTCATGACTGGCGCCCGGAAGACCCGGCCTTCTGGGGCCGCAGCGGCAAACAGACCGCCCGGCGCAACCTGTGGATCTCCATTCCTGCGCTGCTGTTGGCCTTCGCCGTGTGGATGGTCTGGAGCACGGTGATCGTGCGCCTGAACGCCATCGGCTTCAGCTTCAGCACCGACCAGCTGTTCTGGCTGGCGGCGCTGCCGGGGCTGTCTGGCGCGACCTTGCGCATCTTCTACTCGTTCATGGTGCCGATCTTCGGTGGCCGTCGCTGGACCGCGCTGAGCACCGCGTCGTTGCTGATACCGGCCTTGTGGATGGGCTTCGCCGTGCAGGATTCGGCCACGCCTTATAGCGTGTTCGTGCTGATCGCGTTGCTCTGCGGTTTTGGTGGCGGCAACTTCGCCTCGAGCATGTCCAACATCAGCTTCTTCTACCCGAAATCCCAACAGGGCACCGCCCTGGGCCTGAACGCCGGGCTGGGTAACCTGGGTGTGTCGGTGATGCAGTTCAGCGTGCCGCTGGTGATTTCCTTCGGTGTGTTCGGCTTCATGGGCGGCCAACCCCAAGTGCTGGCCGATGGCAGCTCGCTGTGGTTGCAGAACGCCGGTTTCATCTGGGTGCCGTTCATCCTCGCTGTGACCCTGATTGCCTGGTTCGGCATGAACGACCTGTCCAGCGCCCGGGCTTCGTTCAGCGACCAGGCGGTGATCTTCAAGCGCAAGCACAACTGGCTGATGTGCTGGCTGTACTTGGCGACCTTCGGCTCCTTCATCGGTTTCTCCGCCGCGTTCCCGCTGCTGATCAAGACCTCATTCCCGGAAGTCATCGCCCTGAAATTCGCCTTCCTTGGCCCGCTGGTAGGCGCCTTGGTACGGCCGCTGGGCGGCTGGCTGGCGGACAAGCTCGGCGGTGCGAAAGTCACCCTGTGGAACTTCGTGTTGATGATCGTGATGGTGTTCGGCGTCTTGCACTTTCTGCCTGAGGGCGGCGAGGGCGGCGAGGGCGGCAGCTTCTACGGCTTCCTGGGCATGTTCATGTTGCTGTTCATCACCACCGGCGTGGGCAACGGTTCGACCTTCCGCATGATCCCGGTGATCTTCCGCACCCTGCATGAGAAAGCCGCCCTGGGCAAAAAGCCCGAGCAGCGCGAGCAGGCCCTGAAGAATGCCGGCAAGGAATCGGCCGCGGTGCTGGGCTTCAGCTCGGCCATGGGCGCCTTCGGAGCCTTCTTCATCCCCAAATCCTTCGGCACTTCGATGGCCCTGACCGGCGGCCCGGAGATGGCCTTCTACATGTTCGTCGGCTTCTACCTGAGCTGCATCGTGGTGACCTGGTGGTGGTACGCCCGCAAAGGCGCGGCGACTCCCTGCTAAGACGAATTCAACTATTGCGTGGGCGGGGCGCAGACCCCGCGGAGCAAGCCTGAGAGGAAGACATTGTGAGTCATTTACTGGATCAACTGCGGTTCTTCAACCGCAAGCAAGGCGAGTTTTCAGACGGCCACGGCGAGACCCGCAAGGAGTCCCGCGACTGGGAAAACGTCTACCGTTCCCGCTGGCAGTACGACAAGATCGTGCGTTCCACCCATGGGGTGAACTGCACCGGTTCGTGCTCGTGGAAAATCTACGTCAAGAACGGCCTGATCACCTGGGAAACCCAGCAGACCGACTACCCGCGCACTCGCAACGACTTACCTAACCACGAGCCACGCGGTTGCCCTCGTGGCGCGAGCTACAGCTGGTACATCTACAGTGCCAATCGGCTCAAGTACCCGAAGATCCGCAAGCCATTGCTCAAGCTGTGGCGCGAAGCCCGGCAGACCTTGCCGCCGGTGGAGGCGTGGGCCAGCATCGTCGAGAACAAGGCCAAGGCCGACTCGTACAAGAGCAAGCGCGGCATGGGCGGCTTCATTCGTTCCAACTGGGAGGAAGTCAACGAGATCATTGCCGCGGCCAACGTCTACACCGTCAAGGAACACGGCCCGGACCGGGTGGTGGGCTTCTCGCCGATCCCGGCGATGTCGATGGTCAGCTACGCCGCCGGCTCGCGCTACCTGTCGCTGATCGGTGGCGTGTGCCTGAGCTTCTACGACTGGTACTGCGACTTGCCACCGGCCTCGCCGATGGTCTGGGGCGAGCAGACCGACGTGCCGGAATCGGCCGACTGGTACAACTCCAACTACATCATTGCCTGGGGCTCCAACGTCCCGCAGACCCGTACCCCCGACGCGCACTTCTTCACCGAGGTGCGCTACAAGGGCACCAAGACCGTGGCGATCACCCCGGACTATTCGGAAGTCGCCAAGCTCACCGACCTGTGGCTCAACCCCAAGCAGGGCACCGACGCCGCGCTGGCCCAGGCCTTTAACCATGTGATCTTCAAAGAATTCCACCTGGACAAGCCGAGCGCCTATTTCACCGAATACGCCAAGCGCTACACCGACCTGCCGGTGCTGGTGATGCTCAAGCCGATGCTCGGCGCAGCGCCGGGCGCCGGTTACCAGCCGGACCGTTTCCTGCGGGCCAGCGACCTGACCGACAACCTCGGCCAGGACAACAACCCGGAATGGAAAACCATCGCCCTGGATGCCGCCGGCGAACTGGTGTCGCCACAAGGCTCCATCGGTTATCGCTGGGGTGAGAAGGGCAAGTGGAACATCCTGCCCCGTGAAGGCGGTGAGGGACGTGAGATCGACCTCAAGCTGAGCTTGATCGGCGGCGATGTCGCCGAGGTGGCGTTCCCGTACTTCGCTGGCGAAGCCCAGGAGTACTTCCAGCACGTGGCCGGCGACGCGGTGCAGTTCCGGCGGGTGCCGGTGCACAGCGTGGTGCTGGCCGATGGCAGCGTGGCGAAAGTCGCCACGGTGTTCGACCTGTCGGCGGCCAACCTGGCGATCGACCGTGGCCTGGGCGGCGCCAACGTTGCCAAGGACTATGACGACGCCTCGGTGCCCGGCACCCCGGCCTGGCAGGAGCAGATCACCGGTGTGAGCCGCGAGAAGGCGATCCAGATCGCCCGTGAGTTCGCCGATAACGCCGACAAGACCCGTGGACGCTCGATGATCATCGTCGGGGCGGCGATGAACCACTGGTACCACATGGACATGAACTACCGCGGGCTGCTTAACATGCTCATGCTCTGCGGTTGCGTCGGCCAGACCGGCGGCGGCTGGGCCCACTACGTTGGCCAGGAAAAACTCCGTCCGCAATGCGGCTGGCTGCCCCTGGCCTTTGGCCTGGACTGGAACCGTCCGCCACGGCAGATGAACGGCACCAGCTTCTTCTACGGCCACAGTTCGCAATGGCGCCACGAGAAGATGAGCATGCACGATGTGCTCTCGCCCTTGGCGGACAAGTCGCAGTTCCCCGAGCATGCCCTGGACTACAACATCCGCGCCGAACGCGCCGGTTGGTTGCCCAGCGCGCCACAGCTCAACACCAACCCGCTGCACATCTGCCGTGATGCCGCGGCGGCGGGCCTTGATCCGAAGGACTACGTGGTCAAGTCGCTGCAGGACGGTTCACTGCGTTTTGCCTGCGAGCAACCGGACAGCCCGGTGAACTTCCCGCGCAACATGTTCATCTGGCGTTCCAACCTGCTCGGGTCTTCGGGCAAGGGCCACGAGTACATGCTCAAGTACCTGCTCGGTACCAAGAACGGCGTGATGAACGAAGACATCGGCCATAGCACCGAGTGCAAGCCCACCGAAGCCGAATGGGTCGACGAGGGCGCCATTGGCAAGCTCGACCTGGTGACCACCCTGGACTTCCGCATGTCCTCGACCTGCGTGTATTCCGACATCGTCTTGCCGACCGCCACCTGGTACGAAAAAGACGACATGAACACCTCGGACATGCACCCGTTCATCCATCCGCTGTCCGCAGCCATCGATCCGGCCTGGGAATCACGTTCGGACTGGGAAATCTACAAAGGCATCGCCAAGGCGTTCTCGGCCATGTCGGTCGGTCACCTCGGCGTCGAGAAAGACCTGGTCACCGTACCGTTGATGCACGACAGCGTCGGCGAACTGGCCCAGCCGTTTGGCGGCACCGACTGGAAGAGCGCCGGCGTGGCCCCGCAACCGGGCAAGAATGCGCCAAACCTGCACGTGGTCGAGCGCGACTACCCGAACATCTACAAGCAGTTCACCTCCCTGGGCCCGATGCTGGAAAAACTCGGCAACGGCGGCAAGGGCATCAACTGGAACACCGACACCGAAGTGAAATTCCTCGGTGAGTTGAACCACAAGGAAGTCGACGCCGGCATCAGCCAAGGCCGGCCAAAAATCGACAGCGCCATCGACGCCGCCGAAGTGATCCTGTCCCTGGCCCCGGAAACCAACGGCCATGTCGCGGTGAAAGCCTGGGCGGCGCTGTCGGAATTCACCGGCATCGACCACAGCCACCTGGCGGTGTCGAAGGAGCACGAGGCGATTCGCTTCCGTGACATCCAGGCCCAGCCGCGCAAGATCATTTCCAGCCCGACCTGGTCCGGCCTGGAAGACGATCACGTGAGCTACAACGCCGGCTACACCAACGTCCATGAGTCGATCCCATGGCGCACCATCACCGGCCGCCAGCAGTTCTACCAGGATCACCCGTGGATGCAGGCGTTCGGCGAGCAACTGATGAGTTATCGGCCGCCGGTCAACACCCGCACCATCGAAGGCGTGAAGGGCAAGCGCAGCAACGGCGAGACCGAGATCGTCCTGAACTGGATCACCCCGCACCAGAAATGGGGCATCCACAGCACCTACAGCGACAACCTGCTGATGCTCACCTTGAGCCGTGGCGGACCGATTGTCTGGCTCTCGGAGATCGACGCCAAGCGCGCCGGGATCGAGGACAACGACGGGATCGAATGCTTCACCGCCAACGGCGCGCTGACCGCCCGGGCGGTGGTCAGCCAACGGGTCAAGGAAGGGATGGTGATGATGTATCACGCCCAGGAACGGATCGTGAACGTGCCGGGTTCGGAAACCACCAAGACCCGTGGCGGCCACCACAACTCGGTGACCCGCGTGGTGCTCAAGCCCACCCACATGATCGGCGGCTACGCCCAACAGGCCTACGGCTTCAACTATTACGGCACGGTCGGTTGCAACCGCGACGAATTCGTCGTGGTGCGCAAGATGGTCAAGGTCGATTGGCTCGACGGTTCCAGTGGCGATGATTTGCCGCGTCCACTGCCGACTGATATCGAGGAGAACTGAGATGAAGATTCGCTCACAAATCGGCATGGTCCTGAACCTGGACAAATGCATCGGCTGCCACACTTGCTCGATTACCTGCAAGAACGTCTGGACCAGCCGTGAAGGCATGGAATACGCCTGGTTCAACAACGTCGAATCCAAGCCGGGCATCGGCTATCCCAAGGAATGGGAGAACCAGGACAAGTGGAAGGGTGGCTGGGTGCGCAACGCCGACGGCTCGATCAACCCGCGCATCGGCGGCAAGTTCCGCGTGCTGGCGAACATCTTCGCCAACCCGGACCTGCCGAGCCTGGACGATTACTACGAGCCGTTCGACTTCGACTACCAGCACCTGCACACCGCACCGCTGGGCGAGCACCAACCCACCGCGCGCCCACGCTCGGTGGTGTCGGGCAAGCGCATGGAAAAGATCGAATGGGGCCCGAACTGGGAGGAAATCCTCGGCACCGAGTTCGCCAAGCGGCGCAAGGACAAGAACTTCGACAAGATCCAGGCGGACAGCTACGGCGAGTACGAAAACACCTTCATGATGTACCTGCCGCGCCTGTGCGAGCACTGCCTGAACCCGGCGTGCGCGGCATCGTGCCCGAGCGGTGCGATCTACAAGCGCGAGGAGGACGGCATCGTCCTCATCGACCAGGAGAAGTGCCGCGGCTGGCGCATGTGCATCAGCGGCTGCCCGTACAAGAAGATCTACTTCAACTGGAAGAGCGGCAAGTCGGAAAAATGCATCTTCTGCTACCCGCGCATCGAAGCCGGAATGCCGACCGTTTGCGCCGAAACCTGCGTCGGTCGGATCCGTTACCTCGGTGTGCTGCTGTATGACGCCGACCGCATCAGCGAAGTGGCGAGCACTGCCAACGAGCAGGACCTGTACGAGAAGCAACTGGAGATCTTCCTCGACCCGAACGACCCGGCGGTGATTCGCCAGGCCCTGGCCGATGGCGTGCCGCAGTCGGTGATCGATTCGGCCCAACGTTCGCCGGTCTACAAAATGGCCGTGGACTGGAAACTCGCACTGCCGCTGCACCCGGAATACCGCACCTTGCCGATGGTCTGGTACGTGCCGCCACTGTCGCCGATCCAGAACGCGGCCGCCGCCGGCACCGTGGGCATGAACGGGGTGATCCCGGACGTCGACAGCCTGCGGATCCCGCTGCGCTACCTGGCCAACATGCTCACCGCTGGCGACGAGAAACCGGTCAAGCATGCGCTGAAACGCTTGCTGGCGATGCGCGCCTACAAACGGGCCGAGCAGGTCGACGGCGTGCAGGACCTGCAAGTGCTGGCTGACGTCGGCCTGCGCGTGAACCAGGTGGAAGAGATGTACCGCTACCTGGCCATCGCCAACTACGAAGACCGTTTCGTGGTGCCGAGTGCCCACCGCGAAGACGCCCTGAGCGACGCGTTCGCCGAGCGCTCCGGTTGTGGTTTCAGCTTTGGCAGCGGTTGCAGCGGCAGCTCCGACACCAACATGTTCGGTGGCAAGAAAGCCAACCGCCGCGACGTGATCAAGACCGTACAGTTGTGGGAGGAGTGAGCATGCGCATTCTCAAGGTGATTTCGTTGCTGCTCGATTACCCGACCGAGACCCTGGTGGCCGGTCGCGACGAGCTGGAGCAGGCGATCGTGCAGGCGCGGGAAATCAGTCCCGCCCAGCGTGCCGGGTTGTTCGAGTTGCTGGAGCTGGTCTGCGGCCAGGACCTGATGGACGGCCAGGAGCACTACGGTGCGCTGTTCGGCCGCGGTCGTTCACTGTCGCTGCTGCTGTTCGAACACGTCCATGGCGAGTCCCGTGACCGGGGCCAGGCCATGGTCGACATGATGGCCCAGTACGAAGAAGCCGGGTTCGCCATCGGCGTCAAGGAACTGCCCGACTACATCCCGCTGTACCTGGAGTTTCTCTCCACCCGCGAAGACTTGGAGGCCCGCGAGGGCCTGGCCGATGTGGCGCACCTGCTGGCCTTGCTCGCGGCGCGCCTGGAGGAGCGTGAAAGCGCCTACGCCAGTTGCTTCCGGGCCTTGTTGCAGATCGCCGGGACAGAACCCCAGGCGGCGGTGGCCGAGATGCTCGAACAAGTGAAGGCCGAGCATCGGGATGACTCCCTCGAAGCCCTGGACAAGGTCTGGGAGGAAGAGGCCGTGGATTTCATGAAGGCCGAGCAGCAGGACCGTTGCAGTTCGATGCCAAGCGCGCCGGGCAAGGCGCGGGACGAAAGTGCAGTGCCGCTGCACTGGGTGGATTTTCAGCATGAAGGGCGGGCCGCAGCGCCCGCCGGGGAGGTGGGCAATGTCTAAATGGGATCTGTTGTTGTTCGGGGTCTACCCCTATGTCGCTTTGGCGATTTGCCTGCTCGGCAGTTGGGCACGCTTTGATCTGTCCCAGTACACCTGGAAGGCCGGTTCGAGCCAGATGCTGAACAAGCGCGGCATGCGCGTGGCCAGCAACCTGTTTCACATCGGTGTGCTGTTCGTGCTGGCCGGGCATTTCGTCGGCCTGCTGACACCTTCGGCGGTCTATCACCACTTCCTGAGCACCGAGAACAAGCAATTGCTGGCGATGGTTTCCGGCGGTTTCTTCGGTGTGCTCGGCCTGATCGGTTTGCTGATGCTGCTCAACCGGCGCCTGACCGACCCTCGGGTGCGCGCCACCTCCAATGTGTCGGACATCTTGGTGCTGGTGGTACTGCTGGTGCAGCTGGTGTTGGGGCTGATGACCATCGTCGCATCCACCGCCCATATGGACGGCTCGGTGATGGTGATGCTGGCCGACTGGGCCCAGAACACCGTGCTGTTGCGCCCGGTTGAAGCCGCGACCTCGATCGCGCCGGTGGGTCTGGTCTACAAGCTCCACGTGGTGCTGGGCCTGACCCTGTTCGTGTTGTTCCCGTTCACCCGTCTGGTCCACATCGTCAGTGCGCCGGTCTGGTACCTGGGGCGTCGTTATCAAATCGTTCGGCAGAAGTTCTGAGGAGAAGATCATGGCGAGTGGATGCGGATGTGGCGGTGGTAGCGGGGGCGGTGGTTGCGGTTCCTCGGCAAAAGTGCCGCCGGTGGTGGATGTGGAGCCGGTTGGGGCGGTGCAGTTCGAGCCGGCCCAGGTGGGGCCGGTGGCGGAGGATGAAGCGCCACAGCTGATCGCCAGCAGTGCGCAGGAGTGGCCGATCATCAGCGTCAACGGGGTGTCGATCGCCCCGCAGGCGATGGCCCAGGAACTTCAATATCACCCGGCCGAAAGCCGTGAAGAGGCGGTCTACCAGTCCGCTCGGGCGCTGGTGATTCGCGAATTGCTCCAGCAGCGCATTGCTGAACTGGGTTTGGCGTTGCAGGTCGGTGCCGGTGAGAACGATGAAGAAGCGGCGACGCGGCTGTTGCTGGAACGCGAGGTGCAGGTGCCGCAGTGCGACGAGGCCACCTGCCTGCGCTATTACGAAAGCAACCGCGCGCGTTTCCACAGCGCGCCGTTGCTGGCGGTGCGGCACATCCTGCTCGAATGCGCGCCGGACGATGCCGAGGCCCGCAGCCTGGCCCATGTCCAGGCCGAGCTGTTGCTGGAACGGTTGGACCAGTTCCCGGGCAGCTTCGCCGAGCTGGCACTGAAGTATTCGGCGTGTCCGTCCAAGGAGCAGGGCGGCTCCTTGGGGCAGATCAGCAAGGGCCAGACCGTGCCGGAGCTGGAGCGCCAGTTGTTCACCCTGCCGGCGGGCCTGGCCAGCAAACCGCTGGAAAGCCGTTATGGCTGGCATGTGGTCAGCATCGACCAGCGCATCGATGGCCAACCATTGCCGTATGAGGCGGTGGCGACGGCGATTCGTACCCAGTTGCAGCAGGGCGTTTGGCAAAAGGCGCTGGTGCAGTACCTGCAAACCCTGATCGGTGCGGCGGACATTCGCGGCATTCACCTTCAGGGCGCCGACTCGCCGCTGGTGCAGTGAGCACGGGCTCAATCGGGAGATCTACATGAACGCGGTGTTGCAGGACGGGTTTGGGCGCCAGATCGATTATTTGCGGATGTCGGTGACCGATCGTTGTGATTTTCGTTGTGTGTATTGCATGGCGAAAAACATGACCTTCCTGCCGCGTCAGCAAGTGTTGACCCTGGAGGAATTGCAGCGCCTGGCGCGGCTGTTCGTCGGCCTGGGGGTAAAGAAAATCCGCCTGACCGGTGGCGAGCCGCTGATCCGTCCGGGCATTGTCGGGCTGTGTCGCGACATCGCGGCGTTGCCCGGCCTGCGGGAACTGGTGATGACCAGCAACGGCTCGCAGCTGGGACGATTGGCCCAGCCCCTGGTGGACGCTGGGGTCAAGCGCATGAACATCAGCCTCGACAGCCTGGACGGTGAGCGCTTTCGGGCGATCACCCGTAACGGTGACCTGGACCGGGTGCTGGCCGGTATCGACGCGGCGAAGGTCGCCGGGTTCGAGCGGATCAAGCTCAACTGCGTGGTGATGAAGGGGCGCAACTTCGATGAAGTCCCGGCGTTGGTGCAGTACGCCATCGATCAACGCATCGACATCAGTTTCATCGAAGAAATGCCCTTGGGCGAGGTGGGCCGTTCCCGAGGCGAGTCGTTCTGTTCCAGCGATGAGGTGCGGGCCGAGATAGCCCGTCATCATCGTTTGCTCGACAGCGCCGAGAGCAGCGGCGGACCGGCGCGCTATGTGCGCCTGGCGCATCATCCGCAGACCCGCATCGGTTTCATTTCGCCCAACACCCATAACTTCTGCGCCAGTTGCAATCGCGTGCGCATGACCGTCGAAGGGCGCTTGCTGCTGTGCCTCGGGCAAGAGGATTCCTTGGACCTGCGGGGCTTGCTGCGGCGTTATCCGCTGGAGGATCAGCCGATCATTCAGTCGATCAAACAGGCGCTCAAGGGCAAGCCCTTGCAGCATGACTTCAGCCCTGGCGGGGAAGTACAGATCGTGCGGTTCATGAATATGAGCGGTGGTTAGCAGAAGGGGGGCTGTTATGAATAGAAATCCCACAGTTACCCCGAAACTCCTGTGGGAGCGGGCTTGCTCGCGAAGGCGGTGGGTGAGCTTGCATGGATGTTGAATGTGCTGGCCTCTTCGCGAGCAAGCCCGCTCCCACAGGGGGATTTGCAGTCACTCCGAAACCAATGTGGGAGCGCGCTTGCTCGCGATGACGGCGGTCCAGCCAACATTGATGTCAACTGATCCACCGCTATCGCGAGCAAGCTCGCTCCCACAGGAGATTTTTGGTGCCCGTAAAATGACCTTTCAAGGCTGATGGCAGTCGCTCCCGATTCTTGATGCCGATCAATTGCAACTCTGCCTTTTGTCCGTACTCTCCACCGCATATTGTGTTTATAGATCTAAAAAAACCTATATGTAGTATTTGGAGACAAAATGCAGAGCACGTTGATCTCAGTAGGCTGTAACCGCTTGCACAAGCGCGATGGCAGTGTGGTCGCCTTTGATGCGGACAAGATCCGCCAGGCATTGATCGCCGCTGGCAAGGCCACCGGCGAATACGCCGAAGCCGAGGCCGAAGGCTTGCTTGAGGCGGTATTGGCGCGGTTGGAAGGGCAGACGCGGTTAAACGTCGAGCAGATCCAGGACCGGGTCGAACGTGTGCTGATGGACGCCGGGTACTTCCTGTCCATGCGCGCCTACATCGTCTACCGCGAGCAGCATGGACGCCTGCGTCGGGATCGCCGCACGCTGGTGGAAGTCGCCACGTCGATGAACGAATACCTGGATCGCGAAGACTGGCGCGTGCAGGCCAACGCCAACCAGGGGTATTCCCTCGGCGGGCTGATTCTCAACGTTTCGGGCAAGGTCACCGCCAACTACTGGCTCGACGAAGTCTACAGCCAGGCCATAGGCGAGGCGCACCGTGAGGCTGACCTGCATATCCATGACCTGGACATGCTCGCTGGCTACTGTGCCGGCTGGTCCTTGCGCACCCTGTTGCACGAAGGCCTCAACGGCGTGCCAGGGCGGGTCGAGGCTGGGCCGCCCAAGCACTTGAGCAGTGCCCTGGGCCAGATGGTGAATTTCCTCGGCACCCTGCAAAACGAATGGGCCGGCGCCCAGGCGTTCAGCTCGTTCGACACCTACCTGGCGCCCTATGTGCGCAAGGACCAGCTCAGCTACGACGAGGTCCGCCAGTCGTTGCAGGAGTTCATCTACAACCTCAACGTACCGTCGCGCTGGGGCACGCAAACCCCGTTCACCAACCTGACATTCGACTGGGTCTGTCCCCAGGACCTGCGTGAGCAGATCCCGATCATCGGCGGCGAAGAAATGCCGTTCGCCTACGGTGACCTGCAAGCGGAAATGGAGTTGATCAACCGCGCCTACATCGAAGTGATGCAGGCCGGCGATGCGAAAGGCCGGGTCTTCACTTTCCCGATTCCGACCTACAACATCACTCACGACTTCCCGTGGGACAGCGAGAACGCCGACCGGTTGTTCGAAATGACCGCCCGCTACGGCTTGCCGTATTTCCAGAACTTCCTCAACTCGGACATGCAACCCAACCAGGTGCGCTCGATGTGCTGCCGCCTGCAACTGGACGTGCGCGAGCTGCTCAAGCGCGGTGGCGGCTTGTTCGGCTCTGCGGAGCAGACCGGCTCCCTGGGCGTGGTGACGATCAACTGCGCGCGCCTGGGCTACCTGTACAAAGGCAACACCAGTGGTTTGCTGCAACGCATCGATACCCTGATGGAACTGGCGAAAGAGAGCCTGGAGGTCAAGCGCAAGGTCATCCAGCATCCCATGGATGCTGGTTTGTATCCCTACACCAAGCGTTACCTCGGCACCTTGCGCAATCACTTTTCCACCATCGGCGTGAATGGCCTGCACGAAATGCTGCGCAATTTCACCGATGACCAGGAGGGCCTGCACACCGAACAGGGCCGGGCCTTCGCGCTGAAACTGCTGGATCACGTGCGGGCCACATTGCTGCGTTTCCAGGAGGAAACCGGTCACCTCTACAACCTCGAGGCCACGCCCGCCGAAGGCACCACGTACCGCTTCGCCAAGGAAGACCTCAAGCGTTACCCGGATATCTTGCAGGCCGGCAGCCCGGTTGCGCCGTACTACACCAACTCCTCGCAACTGCCGGTGGGCTTCACCGAGGATCCGTTCGAAGCCCTGGAGCTGCAAGACGAACTGCAATGCAAATACACCGGCGGCACCGTGTTGCACCTGTACATGGCCGAGCAGATTTCCTCCACCCAGGCCTGCAAGCAACTGGTGCGCAAGGCCCTGGGACGTTTCCGCCTGCCGTACCTGACCATCACGCCGACCTTTTCCATCTGCCCGGTGCACGGCTACCTGGCTGGCGAACACGAGTTCTGCCCGAAATGCGACGAGGCCTTGCTGCTGCAACAGCAGTTGGCAGGCAGCGTTCACTGATCCGATCCATCGACCGTTAGGAGCTTTATCCATGAGCGCAGTACAAACGATTCCACAGGCACAGCGTCAACGTTGCGAAGTCTGGACCCGAGTGATGGGTTATCACCGCCCGGTGGCGGCCTTCAACCCGGGCAAGCAGTCCGAGCACCGCGAGCGGGTGCACTTCACCGAACGCGCGGCCGGGCGTCCATGAGTCGAGTACTACGGGTCGGGGGCATGGTGCCCCTGACCACCCTCGATTACCCGGGCCAACTGGCCTGCGTGCTGTTTTGCCAGGGGTGTGCCTGGCGTTGTCGTTATTGCCATAACCCGCAACTGATCCCGCCCCGCGGTAGCGAGGAGGTGGATTGGTGCCGGGTGTTGGCGTTCCTGCAACGCCGCCAGGATCTGCTCGACGCCGTGGTGTTCAGCGGCGGCGAGCCAACTTTGCAGGACGGCCTGGGGCCGGCCATGGAAGAAGTGCGGCAGATGGGTTTTCGCATCGGCCTGCACAGCGCTGGCATCAAGCCGGCAGCCTTCGCCAAGGTGGTTGGGCAAGCCGATTGGGTGGGCTTCGACGTCAAGGCCTTGCCCGAAGATGCCCTGGACGTGACCCGGGTCGAAGGCAGCGGCGCCGCCAACTGGCGCAGTCTTGATCATTTGCTGGACAGCGGCGTGGATTATGAATGTCGCACGACCGTGCACTGGCATTTGTTCGACCCCGAACGGTTGCTGACCCTGGCCCGGCGCCTGAACGAGCGTGGCGTCAGCCGCTTTGCCGTGCAACTGGTGCGCACTGCCCGGATGCTTGATCCCCATCTTTCCAGCGTCTCGGCGCAGGCCTTGCAGCCTGAGCTGTGGGCGTCGATGCGCGAGCTGTTTCCTTCATTTGTGTTGCGCAGTTGAGTGGCGGATAGCGGTGGGTCGGCTTCCATCCGTGTTGAATCTAGCGCCCCCTTCGCGAGCAGGCTCGCTCCCACATTGGTTTCGGGGTGATTGCGAATTTTGTATTCACCACAGATCCCCTTGTGGGAGCGAGCCTGCTCGCGAAGGGGTGGCACATTCAACGTCAATGTAAGCTGACCCCCCGCCATCGCGAGCAAGCTCGCTCCCACAGGGGGGAATGGCGTTTGTGAAATCCCCGTAATCCCTCGATCACCAGCCCCAGAATTGCATCGACCAGCCATACCCCACCCAGCTGCTGGCCAGCACCAGGCAGGCCATGGCGGGCACGCGTCGGATCGGCGATGCCACGCTCGCCTGCAGGCGCTTCCAGCCCAGCCATAGGCTCCAGGCGATCCCGGCCGTTAAACGCGCGGCCCGGGCCGGCGGTACCCACTCCAGCAACAGGCCTTCATAGCGCATCAACTTGACCGTGGTCGCCGACAAACCGAGGAACAAGCCGGCACCGCCAAGGGGCGTCAGGGTGAGGGCCAGGGGCTGGTAGTTTGCCGTGTGGCCTGAGAGCCATGCGGCCAGGCGCATGAGAAACAGCAACGAAGTGCCCATCAGCAGCGCACTCAGGCCCTGGTACGCGACGATGCAAAAGCCATCGAGCCAACTGAAACTGTCATTGAGTTGCGGGTAGTGGGTCAGCAGCCACCAGGGCGCGTTGTCCTGGAGTGCCCAGAGCCAATCGTGATTCACCAGCCATTGGGCCAGGCTTTGCTTGAGGTCGATGATCCAAGGGCTGACGGTCCACTGGAACGCGCCCATGGCCAGGCCGATGACACCGAACAGCAGCAGGCGAGAATCCCAGGGCGAAAGTGTGTTGGCCGTCGCCTGGAGGATTTCCGCGTTGCTGGAGCGGGCAATCAGCCGTACCGCGCCGCGCTGGCCGCTGCAACGACCACAGGCGTGGCAATCGGCGGCGCCGCGCAGGCGACGGATGTCCAGCAGCGGTGCGCAGTTGGGGGGCGGGCGCCGGGGCGGCGGGTTGTCCAGCCAGCGTTGTTCATCCACCTGAAAGTGCACCGGCGCCAGGCGAGCGAGCAGGGCAAACACACCGCTGACCGGGCACAGGTAACGGCACCACACCCGCTTGCCCCGGGCGAACAACAGGCCGACGATCACCGCGGCGACGGTCGAGCCGCCGAGGATCAACAGCGCTGCCTGGGCATAGTCGTACACGCTGATCAACTGGCCGTAGACCGTGGTCAGGCAGAACGCCAAAGTCGGCCAGCCAGCCCAGCGCACCCCGCGCGGCACCCCGAGGCCCTTGCCGTACTGGCTGGCCCATTCGCTCAAAGCGCCTTCCGGGCACAACACGCCACACCAGAGGCGACCGAACAGCACGATCGACAGCAACACGAACGGCCACCAGATGCCCCAGAACAGGAACTGCGCCAGCAGCGTCAGGTTGTCCAACAGCCGCGCCTGATTAGTGGGCAATGGCAACATGGCCGGCACCACCAACAGCACCGCGTAGAACAGCACCACCGCCCATTGCACCGCACGAATTGCCGAGCCATGGCGACGCATGCCGTCGCCCAGGCGTTGGAGCCAGGGGTTCAGGTCGGGCATGGCAGGGTTTCCGCCTTGCGTGGTCGCAGCCAGCCGGCGACGGCGCCCCAATAGCCCAGCCACACCAGCAACGTCATCGCACTCGGACTGGCCCGATACCCGGCGAAATCCGCCAGGAACCCACCCAAACCGTGGCCGTCGTCGAGGAGCGCACTGCTGTCCCACAGCGCGTCGCCAATGCCGCGATACACCGCCTCGGGCCAATCCATCGCCAGCAATTGCCCGCCGACCCGCTCGACTGCGCTGACCAGCAGCGCCGCGCCCACCAGCAGCAGGATCGCTTCGCTGATGGCAAAAAACCGCGGCCACGAGATGAATCGGCGACTGCTGTGCAGCAGGGAGACGGTCAGCAGCGACAACACCAGCCCGGCCAGTGCGCCCACGGCGAACAAGCCCAATGGCGGCCCGTGCAGGCGCGCACCGGCGCCATACAGGAAAACCACGGTTTCACTGCCTTCGCGGCTGACGGCGAGCAAGGCCAGGACCAACAGGCCCAGGCCACCCTGGCGACCCAGGCGCTGGTCGGCGTGGCGTGTCAGGTCATGCTTGAGCGTCCGTGCGTTTCGGTGCATCCAGCCGACCATCTGCACGATCAGCAAGCTGGCGACCAAGGCCAACGCCGCCTGGAACCATTCACTGGTGGTACCGCTCATGGCCTCGCCGGCGAGCAGGATCAGGCCGGCCAGCACGCCGGAAAGCAGCAAGCCCAACGCCGCGCCGGCCCAGACATAACGTCGCAGTTGGCTGGCCTGTTGCTGCTGGCTGACCCAGGCCTGGAGAATCCCGATCACCAACAATGCTTCGACGCTTTCGCGCCAGACAATAAACATCGATTGAGTCATGCAAACGCCTCCTGCTGGCCGATTACCGGGCGAGAATCCCGCCCTCGGGCAGTTGCGGATTGAATTCGTCGAAAAACGGGTAGTGCCCAGGGCGCAGCGGATGAATGACCACGAACGTCGTAACGCCGGGCGAGAGCACTTTCTCGACGCGCAAGGGCGTGCTTTCGAACTCCGCCGGGCCCTGGCCGATATTTTTGAGCACGATCTTGAAGCGTTGCCCGGCCGGTACTTCCAGTTGCGGCGGCGTGAAATGCCCGTCGCGGATGCTCAATTCATAAGTGGGCAGTTCGGCCTGGGCGATGGATGGCAGCAGCAGACCGGCCAACGTCAGCCGGGCCAGGCAGGACGGCCAGGATCGGCGGCTCATGTTCAGTACCCGCCTTTTTTACCGATACCGGCGTAGACGAATTCGTAGTGCAGTTCGCAGCGTTCGAACCACGGCGCCACGCCGGTTTCCTTGTCGGTATGACGACCGAGGGAGGCGTGGCCGCCCGGTGGCAGGACGGTGAAGGTCAATTGATATTTGCCAGGGCCGAGCAGCTTGACGTTGTCGCCATAGTGCGGCCCGTCGTTGGCGACCATGGCGTGGAAGTCGCCCTTGAGCGCGGTGTCGTTGCCTTGTTTCTTCAGTTGGAACGACACGTTCAGATAAGGCACGAAGCTGCCTTCCTGGAAGCCTTGCTGGTTGTCCGCGGTGGCGCGGATGTCGGCTTCCAGGTGTACGTCGGATTCGGCCGTGGCGCGCATCATCCCGGCGGGAGCCATTTCGATCGGCTGCAGGTACACCGCACCGACTTCCAGCCCCGGGCACAGTTGCGGTTCGCCGATGGGGTATTCCTTGGCCTGGGCTAATGTTGGCAGCAACAGCAGGGCGAGGGACAACGGAGCAAGGGTACGCATGATGACTTCCTGGTTGGCTAAATGATGGCGCCGAGTCTAGGAAGCTTCGCTGCGAATAATAATGATTCTTGTCAATTTTCAGCGTGAATTCTTGAGCGGTGAACGTCAGTTCGTTCCCGTGCGGCTGTTCTTGATCAGGATCAAGGGCGGCAGTGGCCCGCCGGGGTAGGGTACGGGTACACCCATTGGTTATACGGGGGCCTCATGGCAAAGCCGTTTCCCATCAGTCCCAAGCATCCCGAGCGCATTTGCTGGGGGTGTGATCGTTACTGTCCGACCAGCGCGCTGGCCTGCGGCAACGGTGCCGATCGCACGATGCACCCGGCCGAAATGATCGGCGAGGACTGGTACCTGCATGGGGATTGGGGGCTGGAGTTGGTCGACGTTACCGCTAAGGTCATCGATCCAAGCGCCACTCACCTGAAGGAATAAGGTGAAGGAATAAGGGTAAACCTGTGGCGAGGGAGCATGCTCCCGCTGGACTGCGCAGCAGTCCCAAAAAACTTGCGGTCGCTGCGCAACCGAGCGGGAGCAAGCTCCCTCGCCACAATGAACACCAACAGCCTTAAGAACTGTCCCGTGCAGGGCCGATCAGAGCTTCGGCAACTGCCCGATCCGCCCCATCATCTCGGTCACGATCTGCAAGTCCAGCAGGAACTGTTCCACCGTCTTGAACTCGTTGTCGTTGTGCCCGGTGTACTTGACGTTGGGCATCGCCAGGCCGAATTGCACGCCGTTGGGCAGGTCATGGACCGAGGTGGCGCCGGCGGAAGTGCCGAACGTGTGTTCCATGCCCAGGTTCTCCGTGGCGACGGCCAGTAGCGCCTTGACCCATTCACCTTCGGGGTTTCGGTACATCGGTGCGTCGATGGTGTTGTCGAAGGCCACGGCGACCTGGGACTTCTTGGCCCAAGCGGAGAGCGTATCGTTGATTTCAGCCTTTAGCGTTTCGGTTGGCTTGCCCACCGGCACCCGCAGGTTGACCGCCAGCTTGAAGGTCTGCTCATCCATGCCGACGTAGGTCAGGGACGCGGTCAGCGGCCCCATGAACGCATCGGAGAAGCCAATCCCCAGCTTGTTGCCCAGGTAGTCCAGGCCCCAGTTGTCGGCGGCGTAGCGGGCGGCGTCGGTGATGTGGTTGTGCTTGAGGGCGACCTTGCCGTCGAGACCGTTGATGAACACCAGCATCCTGGCGACCGGGTTGACGCCTGACTCGGGCTCGGAGGAGTGGGCCGAAACGCCAGTGAAGGTCAGCTTGACCGCGTTGTCGGCCACTGCGCTTTTTACCTCAAAGTCGCCGCCATTGGCCTTGGCGAATTCGGTGCCGGCCTTGAGCAGGTTCGCTGCCAGATCTGTGGGCTTGTCGGTCACGAAGGTCGCCACCGAGGTCGACGGGATCTGGTTGGTCGCCATGCCCCCCGTCAACGCAATGATTTCGGCGCCCTTGCCCTGGGCCGCGCGGCGAGGGAAGTTGGCCATGACCGTGCCGTAGCCTTTCTCGGCGATCACCACGGGGTAGCCACCATCCAGCGCCAGGTTGTAGTTGGGCGTCGGGTTGCGTTCGAAATAATAGGGGATGGCGTCGCCGGTGGTTTCTTCGGTGGTGTCGACCAGCAGCTTGAAGTTGCGCGCCAGCGGCAGTTTTTCTTCCTTGATGATTTTCATGGCGTAGAGCGTCACGACGATACCGTTCTTGTCGTCCTCGGTACCGCGGCCATACATGCGGTCGCCCACCAGGGTGACCTTGAACGGATCGAGGCGTGTACCGTCTTTCAACACCCAGTTCTCCGGCGTGACCGGGACCACGTCGGCATGGGCGTGGATGCCAACGACTTCATCGCCGCTGCCTTCGAGGGAAATCTCATAGACGCGGTTGTCGATGTTGCGGAAGTCCAGGTTGAAGGATTCGGCGAGGCGCTTGATCTCGTCGGCGATCTTGAGGAATTCCGGGTTCTCGTGCTGGGCAACGCCGTCCTTGCGATAGGTCGGGATAGCGACCAATTCCTTCAGCGTCTCGGTGGCGGCTTCGCCGTATTTCACCCGGGCGTAAAGGCCCAGCAAGCGGTGGATGTCGTTCTGTTGTTCAGCGGACAGCGTCTTGTTGTCTTGGAAGGCGCTGATGGCCGGGCCGAGGTTGGCGGTTTTGGCCAGGTCGCTCTTGGCGACCTCTCCCAGGAACTGCCTGAAATCCTTGACCGATGTTCCGGCGAAGGTTTTGACAATGGTTGAGCCCTGTTGGGCGGTGATGTTGGCGCTGGCCGACATCGCGAATGACGACAGGCTGGACAGTATGAGGGTGGCAATGGCAAGACGCTTGAACGGGAAGTTCATGGTGGCAGGCATTCCTTTGCAGGGGAGAAGTGTCGTTTGATGAAACAATCACTTACAACCTAACACCATGAGCGCGCGGCGGGGGAGCCCTCGAACAGGATTTGTCGCCCGGAAAAGCAAAAACGACGCAGAAATGAAACATCCATTCCAAGCACCCGATACTCTGTGTGGGAGCGGGCTTGCTCGCGAAACGGGCGCGGACAGACACCGCAAGGGTTGAGGATTGAGGCGGAGACCGCCGCCGCCCCCCCCGCCCTCGGCGGAGGGGCGGGGCGGCTTTGTTGT